>JAKQGS010000512.1 GCA_029556045.1 Pseudomonadota bacterium
CGTATTTAGCAATGGATAAGTGTTACCGAACTGATCAGGCTTTTTACGTTTTGTCATGAAACTTTCCACTGTAGGGGTTGTTGAAGTCATCTTTTAGGTATCGCCTGAATTTCCTTAACTTTTCTGTGAGTTTTCTGCGCAATTCGAAAGGATTTAGTCCTTCCCGGATGCGCAGGAGCATTTCTTTGGTTTCTGTCGGCACCGTCGGCGACTCTAGGGCTCTCTTATAGGGTGTTTTGGGGACCCCCATTGTCCGTTTGATACTCGAGCCGACTCTTTCCTTTTCGAGGAGCTGAGCCTGTGGGAGAAAGAAGTTTTGTAAAAGCCTCCATTCCTTGCGATAGATGTTGTTCATCAGGTTTACGGCAACTCTACCGCTGATGCGGTCCCAACCAAACGTTTGACGTACATGCGTGTAGTTCTTTTGTTCGACATGACATTGGTCATTTTTTTTGTAGGCACGACCGCGTCCATAATCAATCTCCAGCTCCCGTTCCTCGTTTTTAATAAAGCCATCGATTACCTGATCGTTCCAAAATTCAGATCCACCGTCTCCGTATAAGCCCAGTAGTTTGAATGGCAAGCGCTTTTCAATGTTGTCGAGTCCGTCTTTTACACTACCGCCGGTGTTGTCAATCATTGCCTCACACTCGACCCAGCCAAGTTTAAGGTCCACGAATGTCAGCGTTCTCGCAAAATTTCCCGCCATTCGATCGCCACAGTGAGCGACGGTGTCGACTTCGCCAAATCCTGGATTTTTAGCCACAAACCCCAAATTCTTTACAGGGATCGTTGTCACAATCTTGCGTGTTGAACGCGTACCGGTCTGCATCCGGCGCCGAAGCGCTGCTTTGTCGGCCTTTAGCCATCTTTCCATCGTCGATGCACTCATGCGCAAAAGTTCCCCCTTAGTTTCTTCAGAGACACTTTTGTCTTCCCAGTGTGGCAGCCAATCTTCACAGGCCTCTTTAAGTCTCTTTGAGTTGATGTAACCGCATTTACGCCAGAGTTCCCGCACCAGCTCTCGGGCTTCATCGCTGTAGCGTCGCTTGGGAACAACCGTTGGTCCGCGCTTCTTCTTCGGCATTGACTCGGATCGCATCAGCCGCAACGCCGACTTTCTGTGAATCTTCAAATTGCGGCAAATTTCATCCAATACTTCACTCTTCTCATGACGCTCTTTTAGCCCTTGATATCGTTTCCAAAGCAGAGCTATATATTCTCTGATAGCCTGAATGCTCACGGGGGAAACCTCCTGAAAAATCTTTAGTTTTGGCGAACCAGATCTTTCAGATTCAGGCTGTTCTTTCAACCCCTCCCGCATCATCCCCTTAGAATTGTTAGATTTTGTAGAATGGCGATCGCATTCGGTAACACTTATTGTGACTAAACTCGTATCGACCTTTCCGGACATCGCCCCAAGCTGGCGTATTTTCATCAGGAAAAAACCGAATTCAAATAAAGTTAAAGTTTTCCCCTAATAGTTCCGATAGGCGGGCCGTTCATTTCAGATGGCTACAGGTCGCATCCTTTCAACATTAGTCAAACAGTGCTTTGTCAATCCGACGCAAAAAGACACGAAGAGGAAGAATCTCAGCAGGTTAACAATCTTTCATGAACCAGAAGAGGGCGTTTTTGGAGCAAAACTAAGCAACTTTACCTATCCCATAAACAGTTAGTGTAAAATACCAGTATGGGATCGTCATATTGCGAATGTCCGGCCGTAAACTGGAAACCTAACGTCAAATCGCGGAGTTGACTGTATGAAATTTATTCGAACCACGATCGTACTGAGTCTTGGACTGACTATCCTTGCCACTGGGTGCAAAGTTCGAAAATCAGAATCCCTCCTACACGATGGTGAATCTGGAGCTGCGAGGGTCAATCAAACTTTTGGCCCGATTGCCGACATGGTCGGACATCGCCTTCCGGAATTAAAAACCGGTTTTGATAATTTGGTGTCCAGAATCACCTCCAACCGGGACTTGAGCCGATCCCTTTGCCTCGACTCGATGGATGGCTTTAGTTTTGAACTGGGTGTTGGGGGTAGTGCCTTGGCCAAAATCAGCTCAGGGGTGTCGTTTACCTATAATGGCGGTGGGTATGACGTCGCCTGCACGGTATCTGGTGGATTGGAATCATCGACAGAGTTGGTGAAAAAAGTCTCTTTTTCCCGCTCTCTCGGGCAATGCAATGGCGGTGACCAGATGGTCGTGACCCTTGCGGCTGGCCCTAGCGCCAAATATGGTTTGGGTGGTTCAGCCGTACTGACCTATGATGTTGGGATTTCCAAAGGTGCCATTTCCCGTCTCCTCGGAGGAGTCTCGGAAGAATCTCAAAAATATTTGGCTCGCGGATTGCTCAATCAAGAATTGGCCATCGACGAGGTTTCATCAGAAACATGCACCCAACTGACCACCTCGATGGCTGAATCAGTGGGCACCTACCCGGCAATAGTTCGGGAAGCCCTGATCAATATTGTCAACAAGGGTACCGGTTGCGATGTTTCCGCTGACGACGTTCAATCCACCAATTCCGAAAACCAATCCATTTGCGAACAAATCAGCTTGAAAGCAGCCGCCACAGCCATACATAACAGCGTTGCGGATAGCACTAATGCCGGAGCCCAAATCCTGGCATCGCTGACGAATGGCCTTAAGGATGCTCTATCCGGTTGCGATGGTATCGGCATTGAGCTGGATGTGGGGGTTGGATTCTCTCCTGGCTTCGAAGCCAGCATTTCTGTCAAATCCACATCAACGATCGGCTCATTTTCGCCGAATCTCACGGAACTCGATGCTGCTGTGCAACAGGCCATCGCCAGCAGCACCACAAATGACCAGATTTCCGATGACGTCCGTTCCACTTGCAATTCCATAAGTTCCAAGATTGGCCGCGGAAAAACCATTTGTGATCTCTACAGCAAGTTAGATGAAATCAAAGACGGCCTCGGGTACCTCCCTCAAATCATCGCATCCTTTGATGGCGAACTGGATTCACTGGATTATGAGCTGATCGCTGGGCAAAAAATTTCTTCGGCGAGTCTCCCCGACCCCATTGAGATTCCGTTTATTTGCGCTGTCCGGGCCGCCAAAACGATTGCTGAAACCGCACTTTGGGATATTGATTGATGGCATTTGAAATCAGCAATGATCGGTCTTTTCTCAAACGACAGCCTCACCAAATCACCTGTGAGGCTCAATCCCGTTTCACACGCTGCGGTTTGGCCTTGCTCATCATCCACTGAAATCCCGCCAAAGCAGTCAAAGCACTCGTAAACCACCAGAAATGGTACCAAAGGTCAAAGTGCTCACGGTGTTGATAGGTTGCTAAAAAATAGTAGCCCACCAAAATAGCCAACGGGACCAGCCAGCTGAATTTTGGGAGATAGTGCACGAGATACCGCTGCTGAAATCGATTGAATGACAGCTTAAAAACCACCACCGGCACAGATCCATAGATGGCCCCGCAAATAGCGGCGCACCCATGCAGATTCAGTCCATGCAGGAGTGATTCGGATCGACCCATTTGGTGAGGAGCAACACCAAACCAACCGCAAATCATGTGCGTCAGCGCATAAGCAATAAGCGTTAGCAATAGATAGGTCAAAACAAGTCCTCGCTGCGATCCAACGAGGTCATGGGACAGGGTGCGTGAGAGCGAAGCCAGCGTTCTAGCTTCGTCTTCAGATAATTCGGGAATTTGCTCGATATCGCGCGTATCGTTTGTCGTCATAGAATCACTCTCCCAAATCCTTCGAGTCATGCTTTCGTGCCAGAAACTTGCACGCCCTTTCAAAGATCTTACGAGCGGTCGCCTCGCGATGCCCCGTTCGTTCAGCAATCTCACGAAAACTGAGGTCGTTGACGACCCGTAGGGTGAGAACTTCCTTTTGTTTCGTCGTCAAACCGGACAAAACGGCCGCATTCAATTGGCTTGACGGCGGCGCCTCATCGAAACTTTCCGCATGATACGCCAATTGATCTTTAATTTTGGAAAACCGCTGTTTAGCTCGTCCCATGTCCAACCAGGTACGATGGACAATGGCAAAAAACCAGGGCAGCGCAGGTCGCCCGGATTCATAGTGGTGTATCATCCGATGAAGTTTAATGAACACTTCCTGGGTCAGATCCATTGCGTCCTCCCGACTCATACCGCGCGAAATCCCATAGGCCAACACCCGTGGTGAATGGCGGTTAAAAAACGTCTGAAAGGCAGCACGCTCCCCGCGACAGTAGCGATCCAACAATTCTTCATCTGATTCGTTCAATGATAGGCTCCTTTGAGCGCTCGTACCCGTAGGGAATACGCCACCCGGGCTACTTTTGTGACACGATCTTGATGTCACAAAAGTCTTCCTGTCCGCGTATACCCGATGAGTTCTTCTTGTGTTCCCCAGTTCACCTTTAAAAAAAGGATAACACCATGAAATTAAAGTTATTTCTTACATCGACTGCCTTTTTAATGGCCATGCCGGCCTTTGGTGCTCCCCAGACCTCTTGCGAAGAATGCACCAACTGCGTCAGCTGTCAGTGCCAACACACCTGTCAGGAAGGGTGTCAGTCCTGCACCGAATGTGAATGTACCCATTGTGAATAGGATTTAACGCCAGCCTGCCAAACTTGTGGGGAGATGATGCTGTCGGACGATCGATCTGACGCCTCAGTCCCCATTCCGTTTATCCCTTGTCCAAAAAATCCTTCAGTGTTTCCAGCAAAGCATCGGAGAATTTCACGTCCATCTCCCGGGAATCGAAAAACGGATTCATCATACAGAGACGAATCAATGTTAAATGGTCAACATCCTTTTCAGCTCTCCACTCGCCGCAAAAACGGTCAAGATAATCCCCGTAAGCACGCCAGTGGAGGGTGGTTTTGGAAACAAAAAACGGTGCGGCGGGATTCTGTGTCAGGTTCCGATACAAGGACTCCGTCCTTTGATTGGACTGGGACAAAGGCTCTCCGTCGCGAGCCAGCGAAAAACAGACAATATTGGTGGCGGCATCGGGGGCCACGTAAAGGGGTAACCCGGAAGATCTTAGTCGCTGTTCCAATGCGGCGCGAATTCGAATGGTTCGTTCAATCACCCGACCATACCCGCTGCCATCCAGCCCCATCGTCTTGGCAGTCATCCACGTCGCGACGGCTCCAGCTGCCGAACGAGATCCTTCCAACGTGTAGGGACCGGGATCCTTGGCCTGATATTGGATATAAGGAGCCTCTGTTGCATTGACAAAATAGTCGCGAGCCTCCCGCACCAGAATAGTTCCGGACGCGTAGGGGACGTAACCCAGCTTGTGAGGATCAAGGGTTACGGAATTCGAGCGGGCGATGCTGCCCAGATCCCTGATTTGATCACCCCCCAAGACACTGCCCGGCCCACGATCGAGACTGCAAAAGAATCCCCCATAGGCCGCATCCACGTGGTGCCATATATGCCATCCATGCTGTGAACATAATGAGTCAAGGTATTCCTGCACCCCATGGATGGGATCGAGCTGCCCCATTTCCGTCGTGCCAGCGACGGAGACCACCATCATGACCGGACGCTGCTCCCTCGCTGCTCTCGTTATCTGGGCACGCAGGGAATTCAAGCTCAACCGCCCGTGCTGATCCAGCTCCACCGGCCAAAATGCCTCATGACCAATCCCCAAAATGGAAACCCCCTTGACCCAGGAGTAGTGTTTATTCTGGGGAACCAGAACCACAGGGCCAGAAAATTCGTTTTGGAAAACCCGGGATAACCTTGCGCTGGTTTGCCAGGGATTCGCATGGACAAAGTTATAGGAGCTCAGGCTCAAATTAGGCTGGGACACTAATCTCTTGTCGACACTCCCGAAACTGTCCCACCCCGTATGTGCGGCATCAAATAGGGACATTGTGCTCCACCCCAGCTCCCTGGAACAAGCACCCCCCGCCAGCCACAGCGCCATTCTCCCTCTGGCCCGAAGCATGGCTTCAAAATTAGCCACCGTACCGCCGGATGTGAAATGCCCCCGCCCCGTCGTTGCATCAAAACCAATCATCTGCAGCAGCGCCACCACCGCTTCCCGCTCAATCTCCAGACCTGCCCGTGAGACCTCCCCCGATATATTATTGGGATTGTGCATCAGAGCGACAATGTGCCCAAACAAAGCTGGCAAAGATATTTCAGAAACCATGTGCCCAATATAGCGGGGGGAAAAAGTTGGCAGCTCCTCCTCAAACCTCTTGGCCAGCAACGATAAATTTTGGGCAAACTGTTCTCGTCGCTGCAAAAATTCAGGAGACTTCTGGTTGGAGGTAGATATAGCCCGACCATCGTTGGGATAACAGCGGCGTCGCCAACTCACCCACCGTCGGAAGAATTGGCTCAAAAGGACCAAAACCCATTCGCTGTTTTCCGCCTGCGGTCCCATGAACATGCTCTTCAACCCGACATCAGCGGGATCACATTCTGGCGAATTTTCAAATGGAACGGGATCATTTTCGGTCATAACCAAATCCACCTTAATACGTCGTTACATAATCTAGGCGCTCTCATCGGTAATAATCACGCAATATTTTTTGGTTCAATGAGCCCTAATGTTTATTGTCTCAGTCAACATAATCTGCAGTAATTCACGCTATTTGCGCAAGCTTTAACATCTCTGCTGCGCATAATTCCTCAATCTTCCATCAAAAAAAAATTACAAATATAAAATATATATTAAATACACCATTTTAGGCTTTTGGTCATTATCTTGCATTTAATATACATGTTTAACCGAATACTTCGCTAGGACGATGATGGTTATACGGCGCTAAACATCGTATTTTAGGATCTCACTTATGATCCAATTCCCGACTCATGTTGAAACACCGCCGCAAGCGGACGCCCCACCCCATAGCGTATCGCTTGCTGAAGACAAACGATTCTCCCGCGACGAATTTTTGAAGCGTTGGGCTGCAGCGCGAAGATCAGCTCTGATAAGAGTACTGGCAGAACGCGATCATGAATCCGTTGATCCAGAAATCTCCGCATCATTCAGCGAAGACAAACTTTGGGAGCAGTTGCATGCCACTGACCAGGATGCCGCTTTGAAGCAGGTTTTTCTGCATAGCCGCAAGCTGGGCCAAAGCGCTGTTCAGCACTATCAGCTCCAGTGGGAACTCTCAGACCTGCACCAGGTTCTGAAAGGTTCATATATACCCTGTACCATGGGCCAATGGAAAAAAAATGAACAGGCGTGGGTCGCAACCCAAACTTACTGCAGCGCCCCAAGGATATATGGCAATTTCATATGCAACTATTGGCGGGAAGCGATCGATGGTCTGATTATGGGTGTTGGGGAAAATGAACGAATCGCCCGTCATAGCAGCATGGGCCACGGCGACGAAATATGCCTCGATGTCTATTTTGAGGACGCTCCCACGAAAGAGCCTGGGGGACTTCGCTGGGGCGCCATTCCCGACAACATGGTTTCACCGTTAGAGGATATTAAAGAATGGCTTTCATCCCAGGGCGTCACACTGCATTGGCATGGATACGCTGAGAATACCATTTTCTATAGCATGAGCCTTCCTGACAAGCCCATATGCGGATCAACAGCCGCTATCTGGCACAATCGCCTGTATAAAAAAGTACACACCGAGTTTCCGGACGTCAGAATGCAGGATGCTGCTCCCCTGGCTGTTTATGCTGAGGGGACCAAATGAATAAATTCACGGCTAAATAAGGTGCATAGATAATTTCAATTTTATAGGACCGTTGAATTGAACTTTTAGGTGTAGGCGCTATTTCCGTTGCCAGGACTTTCGGAAGCGGCGCTGTCTGGCCAATTCTAAAATCTTTTGCGGAGGTGTCATGTCTATGGAGCGGAAAAATGGGCAGGGAATTGATCGTCGGGGCTTTCTCAAGGGGGCAGGCGTCATCATGGCGGTGGGCGCGGGCAAAGCTTTTGCAGCGCCCATACAATACTTACAACCATTACAGGTTGACAATCCTCTAAAACATTACCCTAGTCGTGATTGGGAAAAGATCTATCGAAACTTATTCTTACATGATTCACAGTTCCACTTTCTCTGCGCCCCCAACGATACCCACAATTGCCTGCTGAAAGCGTATGTTAAGAACGGGATAGCCGTGCGCCTTGGACCCAGCTATGGCTACGGCAAAGCCAAAGACCTGGAGGGAAATCAGTCCTCCCACCGTTGGGATCCACGCATCTGTCAAAAGGGCCTTGCCCTGGTCCGGCGCGTCTATGGCGACCGTCGTTTGAAGGCTCCCATGATTCGCAAGGGATTTAAGGAATGGGTCGATGCGGGCTTCCCAAGGGATGCCAAAACCGGGGCCCCCGATGCCAAATACTTTCAAAGGGGCAAAGACCAATGGTTACGCTTATCCTGGGATGATGCCTACGAGGTCGCCGCCAAAGCATTTGATAATATTTCCCGCGCCTACAGCGGGAGTGCGGGCTCCTCTAAACTCACAGCTCAGGGTTATGATCCGGACATGATCGAAGCTCTCGAAGGGGCCGGAACTCAGACGATAAAACTCCGTGGTGGCATGGCGTTTCTGGGAGCCACGCGAATTTTTGGTTTATACCGATTTGCCAATATGCTGGCTCTCCTGGATGATAAGATTCGGGATGTGGGGCCGGAAAAGTCCATTGGCGCCAGGGGTTGGGACAGTTATAGCTGGCACACCGACCTCCCTCCCGGGCATCCCATGGTAACGGGAGCGCAAACCAATGAATTTGACCTTTTTGCCACCGAATACGCGAAATTAATCATCCCGTGGGGCATGAACTGGATAACCACAAAGATGCCTGATTCCCACTGGCTGACGGAGGCCCGCCTCAAAGGTGCCAAAACGATTGCGGTAACGGTGGAATACTCAGCCACCGCGTCAAAAACCGACGAGGTCATCATTATTCGACCTGGCACCGATCCAGCCTTTGCCCTTGGTCTGGCACAGGTCATCATCTCGAAGAAGTTATTTGATGCGGAGTATGTCACACAGAATACTGATCTGCCATTTTTAATGAGAATGGACACCTTGCAACCTTTGCGTCCAGAGGAGGTCATCGCCGACTATAAACCACCGGTCCTCTCGTCGATCGAATTTACCAAAGCTGGTGAAAAAGGTCCCGCTGGACCAGATCAGAAAAAGCAGTTTGCACCCGATTCCATGAAGGGCGAGTTCCAGCCCTACATGGTTTGGGACAAAAAGAACAAGAAAGCAGTGCCGGTTTCCCGCGATGCCTATGGCACCCACTTCAAAAAGACCGGTATCTTCACCGATCTGGATGTCAAAACCACCGTCAAGCTTTTGAATGGACAAGTGGTAACGGTGCGCACGACTTTCAATCTCATGAAAGAATATTTGAACAAGAATATGACTCCCAAACAGACCGCGGCTATAACGGGAGCACCAGCATCCGCCATTGAATCACTGGCGGTCCAGATCTCTCAAAACAAAGAAAAAACTCTTTTTGCCTGCGGCATGGGACCCAATCAGTTCTTTAACGCCGACCTGAAAGACCGGGCGATATTCCTGGTGGCTGCCCTGACCCGCAATATTGGCTTCCCCGGCGGCAATGTCGGCTCTTATGCAGGCAACTACCGCTCAGCGCTATTCGGAGGCGAACCCCTATTTGCCGCTGAAGACCCCTTCCACCTGGCACTTGATCCCCAGCAAAAGCCAAAGGTTAAGAAGTACTCCCACTATGAATCGCTCCACTACTATAACTATGGCGATCGTCCTTTGCGTATCGGCAACAAAAACTTTACCGGTCATGGCCATATGCCGACTCCAACCAAAGCGATGTGGTTGAACAATTCCAATTCGGTCATCGGTAATATCAAATGGCACTATGACGTGGTGAACAATACCCTGCCGCGCATTGAATTCATCTGCTATTCAGACTGGTGGTGGACTGGGTCCTGTGAATATGCCGATTTGGTATTTGCCGCTGACAGTTGGGCTGAATTTAAACACCCTGATATGTGTGGGTCTTGTTCCAATCCCTTTCTTCAGGTCTATCCACGCACACCCCTCAAGCGCGTTTTTGACACCAAATCGGACATAGAAATCATTGCCGGTGTTTCTGAAAAATTAGGCAAAATCGCCAAAGAACCCCGCATGAAAGATATGTGGAAGTTCGTGTTCGAGGATAAGGTCGATGTCTATCTGCAGCGTATTCTCGACGGTTCTTTTACAGCAAAAGGATACAATTTTAAAGATCTCGAAAAGAACGCCGCCAACGGCATACCAGCCCTGATGCACAATCGTACTTACCCACGCGCGTCTTCATTCGAGCAGATGCGTTCCGAACACCCATGGCACACCAAATCTGGGCGCCTCGAATTCTATCGATTTGAACCCGAATTTATTGAAAGCGGCGAGAATCTGGTAGTTTATCGGGAGCCTATTGATTCTACCCCCTATGAACCCAACGTATTGGTGTCCGATAAGCACGAAGCCATACGGCCCAAGCAGCCAAAAGACTATGACATGGACCCAAAGGATCTTTCAACGGAAGCCAGGCAGGTTCGCCATGTCATGAAAAAAACAGACGAGATGCTTAAAAGCAAACACCCCCTGCGGCTTAAGTTGCAATATACCCACGTCTACCACACGCCAAAGTATCGCCATGGTGCTCATACAACACCCGTCGATACCGACTATAATGCTGTGTGGTTTGGCCCCTTCGGAGACGTTTATCGCCATGATAAACGCATGCCTGCAGTGGCAGAAGGGTATGTTGACATCAATCCCCAAGATGCCCGCGAGATGGGTATCCATGACGGAGATTATGTCTATATCGATGCAGACCCCGAAGATCGACCCTACCGCAATTGGAAAAAGGATAGTGAAGAATACAAAGTTGCCCGGCTGATGCTGCGGGCCCGATACTATCCGGGAACTCCCCGCGGTATCGCTAGGACATGGCACAACATGTATGGTGCCACCCCTGGCAGCGTCAGAGCCCACGAAAAAAATCCCGACGGCTTGGCCAAAAATCCGGAAACCGGCTATCAGTCCATGTACCGTTACGGTAGCCACCAATCAGCAACCAGGGCCTGGCTCAAGCCAACTTTGATGACCGAAACCCTGGTCCACAAGGGTGCCTATGGTCAGGGCATGGAAAAAGGCTTTGCGGCAGACATTCACTGTCCTGTTGGGGCTCCTCGTGAGGCGTTTGTCCGCATTACCAAGGCGGAAGACGGTGGCGTTGATGGGCAAAAACTGTGGCGACCCGCAGCACTCGGATTCCGACCAACCTATGAAAATAAAGCCATGAAAGACTATCTCTACGGGAAGTATATGAAGAAGAAAAAATAGACACTGGACTGGTACACAAACGCCTCTTGAAACAAAATACTAGATGTATAAAGGAATTTCCGATGGCTAAGGTCAAAAACTGGCAAATCAATCGCGACATGGAATACCCTTATGAAGAACACCGGCCCAAGAGGCAATGGGCGGTGGTCTTTGACTTGAACAAATGTATCGCCTGCCAAACCTGCTCACTGGCCTGTAAAACCACTTGGACAAGTGGCAAAGGTCAGGAATACATGTTTTGGAATAACGTGGAAACCAAGCCCTATGGCAGTTACCCTTTGGCTTGGGATGTGCGCATATTGGAACAGCTCGGGCAACAGGAATGGAAAAAGAAGCAGCCCTACTACGGCAAAACAATCTATGAAGCGGCGGCTCCCACTGAACGGGTCGCGCACTTCATGCCGCGTGATGAAGACTGGATGTACCCCAACCATGGAGAAGATGACTGTGCCGGCATCGTCACGGGGGGGGCCCATGTTAAGGGACCAAGCCACGACAAATGGTTTTTCTACCTACCCCGCATGTGCGCCCACTGCACCTATCCAGCGTGCCTTTCCGCCTGCCCCCGTAAAGCTATTTACAAGAGGGAAGAGGACGGCATTGTTCTGATCGATCAGTCACGTTGCAAAGGCTATGGCGAATGTGTCCGCGCCTGCCCTTACAAAAAATCAATGTACAATCCCCACACACGCGTCAGTGAGAAATGTATCGGTTGTTACCCCGCGGTGGAACAAGGATACCAACCCATGTGCGTTCAGAATTGTATCGGTAAAATACGCATTATGGGATTCATTAATCCTCCTTGGCAGGCTCGCGAAGATAATCCCATTGACTATCTGGTCCATAAGATGGGGCTTGCCTTACCTTATTACCCCCAATTGGGCTTGGAGCCAAACCTATACTATTTGCCGCCGATTCACGCCAACATGGATTACCTGACGCAGATGTTTGGCCCAAATGTGGAAACCGCTGTCGAAAACTACCGCAAGGTTCGCAATGACCCGGTGGCGCAGGGACTCCTTGTTTTGATGGGCTGTACCGACCGCATCATCCATCGATTTAAGGTAGCCAGGGGAATTGCGACAGGATTTGACGAGAAGGGTGACGAAATCGTTTCGGTTCCCGTGGTCGAACCGATGTTGGAGCGTTCACCTTACGATGAAAAAATTGGCGCCATCCGCCAAAATACCCCTTAAGGAGAAGGATATGAATCTACTAAAATATTTTACCATTTTCTGCGCCATGACCCAGATGGAATCCGCTTGGGCTGCCGAAATTGTTGCCGCAAAGACTAATGCAGATTTAACAAAGGTGCCACTGGATGCAAAAGTTTGGAACGCCGCTAAAGAAGAGATTGTTGCCATGACCATGCAGCCCATGACCGTCCCACGCCCCAAGGATACACTCACCCCTGAGGTTCGCGTCAAAGCAGTGCATAATGGCAAGTGGATAGCCTTTCAACTAAAATGGAAGGACACAGAGCCCAGCACTGTCGGAAAACTAGGCACATTTTCTGACGCTGTCGCCATTCAATTTCCTGTCAAAGATCAGAAGAATCCTCCACCCATCATCATGGGGGCCAAGGATAACCCAGTTCACATCATTCATTGGCGGTATCAATACCAAATCGACAAAAAAAAGGGCATGCCCTCCATGCAGGATATCTATCCCAACAAACATATCGACATCTACCCCATGGAGTTTCCTGATATGGGACGAATCGAAGCCATAGACGAAGAAAGGCGGGACGTTTTCGTACACGGTAAAGCAGCAGGAAATCCTCAATCATATCCGAATACCAAGGGCGTCGACGAAATATTTGCCGAGGGTTTTGGAACAAGTGCCGTCGTGAAAAATATCGCAGCGGAAGCCGATGGTGAGTGGAAAAACGGAGAATGGACCGTCGCCATAACCCGGCCATTGCATCGAGAAAAAGGATCAGTTCTAGAAGCAGGACAAACTTCCCATGTCGCTTTTGCGGTTTGGCAGGGGGGCAAGGACGAAGTAGGATCACGCAAGTCCCTGACGTTGGCCTGGACACCACTGCAAATTACCCCCTAAGGAGAAAGCCTATGAACACCGAAATGCCTATCGATCCTTTCGTGCGTGAAGCCGGTCTTCGGGCACCATCGTTTATTTTAGGGTCCGTTCTGGCGACCTATCCGGGCGATCACTTTGTAGAAAATGTAACCCGTCTTATTGATGATAAAGATATTCAGGAGCAATTATCCCATTGTGGTCAGGACTGGAATTGCCTGCAGGATCAACTTCGCAAAATTGTGGAAGAACCGACTCGTCTTCGATCACTGCAGTGCGACTTTATTGATGTATTTGAGCGAGGACGAGGGAGTAATTCTCTCTATGAGACCGAATATGGACGAGCTCGCTCCATGGTAAAGGGAAATGAACTCCTTGACATTGCTGGATTCTATCAGGCTTTTGGCTTTGAAATTGGCCGTGATGACTCACAAAAGGACATGGTTGACCATATCGCGGTCGAGCTCGAATTCTATGCTCTGATGCTCTACAAAATGCAGGCCCTGTTTGAGTCTTCCGACCAAGAGGGCGTGGCTATCGTGACTGACGCCTCCCGCAAATTTCTCAATGACCATCTGGGAAGATTGGCACCTGCCATTGCATCGCGGCCAGGGGTCATCGATCATGCCTTTTATGGATGTGTTTTTAAAACGTTAAGTCATCTTATGCATAATGAATCCAAACGCGCTGATGTCCATCCAACCCCCGCCCAGTGGGTGGAAGGAGAGAATTCCGAGGGCGATCTTTCCTGCGGTTCACTGGGTTCTTGTCTCAGCGGCAATCCAAAAGCACCGCAGCTCTAATGCCACTTTTTTCGAGGATGCGGGGCCTTGATGGATGATGATATCCGTCAGGGCCTTTCATGCTGTCTTACCATCCGCTCTCGGCTGTGTCAGCATAGGGTAAAGGACCATTAACAAACACACCAGCGAAGTAATCCACATTGTACCCGCAATCTGCAACAACAATGGAGTACCCTGCGGCCACAAAATAACCCCCAAAGCCCTGACTAGGCTGGCACCGCCTATTAAGAGATAGGAAACCAAAACTAATTTTGGTGAACCGATCTTACGCCCCGTATGACCCAATGACACCCGCGACATCATACCTACCGTCATCGTGCCGACGACCCCCAATCCCATGGCGTGAATCGCAGCACTTTTGGCTACCCAGCCCATGGCACCGCATGCAGCAAGGAGATACACCACCCCGACCCAGGCATAGCCGACATAAAGAATCGCAAGAATCGGCATTTTCCAAATGCGTCGGTCATACCAAAGTCCTAATCGAACGAAGGATCCGATAGCTGTGATCAAAGCCAAGATAGCCAGCCACAGGGATGATTCATGCCAGACCATCAATACGGCAACGAACATCATGCCAGCCGTTATGCCGTACTCCAATATTGTTATCCGTTTTCCACGATAGCCTTGCAGTGCATTTTTCGAAAAGAACGGGAGGATACGGTGTGCGAATACGACAATGAAGAGACCCAATACCTGTAGCGCAGTGATAAGGCCCCACCGGGTCACTTCCGGCGCCCAACCGCCATATCCCACATGGAACACCACATTGCAAATCCACAGAAGCCCCAACATCACTAGAAAACCAGCGTTGTGTCGTTGATCCCGTTGCATGAGGTACGGGATCAACAAGTAAGTAGCATAGGGAAGAAATAAATTGTCGACGATTGCCACCGTCAAGGGATCGAAATAAGTCTGGAGGAATGCCAGTCGCCCAATCAACCAAAGGAAAGCTGCAACCATCAACGGAATCCCATGGATCCCTCGTTTTTTTGTCCAGTTCTGCGAGGCGGTATAGAGAAAACCGACAACGACGGCAGCGGAAAAACCGAAAATCATCTCGTGAGCGTGCCAAAATACCGAATGCTGCAATCCGATTGGATTCCAACTCAAATCCGTGAGCCAAAGGGCAATGACAAGTATGCCGCTCACTATTCCCATAAGAAAAAAGGGACGAAAGCCCGCTTCCCAAAAAGGATGAATCACAACGTTTTTAAACATATTCATAAATTACACCCTATCCTGTGGCCCTGGCCTTTTTCATAAAGCATTTCAGTTAATATGTATATGTTATACATGTTTACCTGGATTTTAGGGAAAACAAACATCCCCTATATCAGATGATATTTTCGGGAATATGTCAGATATTTTGACTACTTTGGTTTGATCTTTGAATCCTGTGCCAAAGCACTGCGCGGATAATACTCCCTGCCCCTATCCTGTTATTTTGACTACTGTTTCAAAAAAAAGACCTTTCCCTTCGCCTATGTTTGAATCGAAATTGCCCCCAATGAACGTCAAATTGATGCCGCACGAATGCGTCTTTCTTGAATGGTAACCAAACAAAAGTTACGTTTAACCTCATCTTGACGATCCACAAAACGTTTCAATCAACAGGAAACCGATCCATATGCAAAATCCACAAACCACCCGAATGCGCGATCCCCTTATTAAATCATGGGCGGAACCATGGAAGATAAAGATGGTTGAAGCGGCTCGCTGGACCACTCGCGAAGAAAGGGCAAAGTCTCTGGTTGAAGCCGGGTATAACACTTTTCTTCTGCGCTCCCGCGATATCTATATCGACCTCCTCACGGATTCCGGTACAACTGCTATGAGCGACGAACAGTGGGCCGGGATGATGAAAGGCGACGAAGCCTATGCCGGCAGTGAAAATTACTATAACCTTGAACGCGCCATACAAAAATATTACGGCTATCGCTATATCATCCCGACACATCAAGGACGAGGAGCGGAGCATCTGCTGTCACGCCTCTATATCAAACAAGGCGATGTCGTACCGGGAAACATGTACTTTACGACCACCAGGGCCCACCAGGAGCTGGCTGGTGGCAATTTCATGGATATCATTATCGATGAGGCTCATGACCCTCTGGCAGAACACCCTTTTAAAGGAAACATTGACCTGAACAAACTTGAGGATCTGATCAAGCGTGTTGGCCCTCAAAAAGTTCCTTATGTCTGCGTTGCCGCCACCGTGAATATGGCTGGAGGTCAGCCCATCTCCATGGCCAACCTGCGAGAAACTTCACAACTATGCAAAAAGCACAGCATACCCCTGATGCTGGATGCTACTCGCGCGGTAGAAAACGCTTACTTCATCAAGGAGCGTGAGTTTGGCTATAGCGATAAAACGCTGGCAGAGATTCTCCTTGAGTTTTGCTCGCTATCCGATGGATGTACCATGAGCGGCAAAAAGGATGCACTTGTCAACATCGGTGGCTGGCTGGCCCTCAACGACGAAGAAAAATTCGAAGAGGCTCGCAACATGGTGGTTCTGTTCGAGGGATTGCACACCTATGGTGGTATGGCGGGGCGCGATATGGAGGCCATGGCGCGCGGCATTGCGGAATCCGTTGACGATGATTACATGCGCTCCCGGATTGGTCAGGTTCGCTACCTGGGTGAGAAACTGAAATCCTGGGGCGTGCCAATCGTTCAACCGATCGGGGGCCATGCGGTCTTTCTGGACGCCCGTCAATTCTATCCCCACATCCCACAAGATGAATTTCCGGCCCAAACACTGGCGGCAGAAGTCTATCTGGAGGGAGGAGTTCGCACGATGGAACGCGGGATTGTTTCCGCGGGCCGTGATCCGAAGTCAGGTGACCACCACCGCCCCAAACTGGAACTTGTCAGACTGACGATCCCTAGACGGGTCTATACGCAAGCTCATATGGACGTGACAGCCGAAACCATCGAAGAAGTCTATTGGAACCGGCACAAAGCAAAGGGCCTTCGTATGGTTTACGAGCCCAAATATCTGCGGTTCTTTCAGGCGCGGTTTGCGCCCATGGACCCGGGTTGATTATCCGATCTACCCAAGTATTGCACGAGGAACCCATGACCCAGTCTATTGCCGTTGTTGGCGCCGGAATTCTCGGTCAAACCTTGGCTCTGGCCCTGACCCAGAAAAATTTCAAAGTTTCGATCTACGAAAAAACGATCGCCGATCAATTCTCTGGAGCCAGTCCTGCGGCGGGGGGCATGTTGGCACCCTTTTGCGAAATGGAAACGGCAGAGAGCACCGTTTTCACATGGGGACAAAGGTGTCTGGAGATGTGGCCACAATACCTGGCTCTTTCCCAAAGCGGCGCTTCCATGCGCCAGCGCGGCAGTCTGGTGATTGCCTCACCGGGGAATCTGGGGATGTGGGAGGATCTTAAGCGCAGAATCGCCCATCGAGCCCCCGTATCCCGTCAAAGAGTTTTGGATCAAAAATCTGTTGCTGAACTGGAACCTGAACTAGGCGATCGGTTTGAAAAGGCGCTCTTCCTCCCTCATGAAGCGCACCTCGATGTCCCGTCCATTCTCGTACGACAGAGGGAGGCAATCATAAAAACCCCCGTGACGCAAAGTTATTTCGGGCAGGCTGTGGAGATTGATACATCCGGCGGTATCATCCATGGGAAAAACCTCCATAAGGCTGATTGGGTGATCGATTGTCGCGGCATCGGGGCCAGGGATGTAGACCTTGAACTTCGTGGCGTACGCGGTGAAGCACTGCTCGTGGAAGCTCCCGATGTTCACCTCAATCGTCCGGTGCGCATGCTGCATCCACGTTATCCGGCCTACATCGTTCCCCGAGGACGGAATCAATATTTCATTGGCGCCACGTCTATCGAACGTGACGAAACGAATCCCATCACCGTCCGATCGACGATTGAACTTCTATCCACAGCATTTTCCATACATCCGGGTTTCGCCGAAGCTTCCGTCTTAAAGACCTACGTCGGTTTGCGCCCTGCCTACCCCGACCATCTGCCCCGTATCCGTCGCCTCGGTAAAGTCCTGCGAGTTAACGGCCTTTATAGGCATGGCTTTCTCTTAACTCCAATTATCGTAGAATCGATCACAAACTATTTGGTAGCGCCATCCGCCACTTCCGAGGCCGCGCCAATTGCGATTGGAACACCTCCGGGAAATCACTAGCCGAACTTTCCTTTACGCCAAGCATCGCACTATTCAGGCAGCGCAACTGCATGCAAAGACGGCAAAAATCACCGGAACTAAAGTTTCCACCATATGGAGACGATGCCCCCGCTGGTTGGTTTGCACGTTGCAAGCAATCCGCGAGAGGTATCCATGAAGACTTCACTCACACTTCTATTTTTAGGAACTTTGCTGCTGACGCAAGGCTGTGGCGATGCCGCAGAGTTCTCGTCAGGTATAGCCAACAAAAAGTCTTCATCGGATGCCACCCCCAACGGTGGCCAGGATCCCCGGAATCCAAATGGTGAAGGAATTCCGGGCGATCCCACCCACGATCCCAATGGCGAGGGTTTTCCTGACGGTGAGAAGAATCCTAATGGCGAAACCATCCCCAAGGATTGCCCTGAGAAACTTCAGGACATTCTCGTCCTCGATATGAAATCGGGATGGTGGGCAGGAGATGCGGGCGAGTTTTTCACCACACTGTTGCGGGGTTTGACAGAGCCCTGTGGCGATACCTATTCCTTTGAGTTTCACCATATTCTGGAGACATCCAACACCTACCAGGTATTCCCGGGTGGAAGTCCACGGGCGGGAAGTATTCTCGACATCAATCAACTGGTTTTAAAACAGGATTGGGGGCAATACAGCCAAATCTGGTTGTTATCAGGTTCTGTGGGTGATCCCTATGATATGCGTGCTTCAAATCCCGTCTTTCTCGGAATGTTACAAAAAATTCATGACGCTAAGGTACCGCTATTTCTTGGTAGCGGTAACGGAAACCTGACCCATGTCAATGCATTGTTAACGAAGCTGCAATCAGCGACTCAATTTACCACCAACTTACCGGAAGGGCCCGTCGTGAATGCCACCGGCTCATTTACGGCGTTGAGTCATTTAAAAATGGGGGAGCAACTGACCAAACATAACCTCTTCGCGCGAGGAATCATGCAAATAGCTGATGCCGTGCAGACCCAGAGTTATCAAATGCGGAGTGATTTTCTACAATTAGGTTCTGATTTTGTGGCCATTGGCAGTGAGGGTGTCAATCGGCCACTCATCGCTGTTTCAGCCGGTGAAGGTCGTCGCATCGTCCTCGATAGTGGCCTGCAGCGGTTCTATGTGGCCAATAATTCCGAAGAAAAGGATACGTTGACATACCTTCAAAACCTGGCCGTTTATCTCTCTCACTAACAACGTTGGTTGGATGTTGAACCATAAGATCAGGCATAGCTTATAGAAGAGCTATGCAGCTATTTTCCTTATAAGAGCCCTCCAAGGGCTCTTATTGTGCATAATTCTGACCAACACGAACAAAAGATAGTACGTTATTTTGGTTCACGTTTTTCTCGCAAATTACCGAAAGAAACCGTTGGTAGCGATGATTTAGATCCATCCACAAATGGTGAGAAATATGAAGAACTTCCTCATAACGATGGTATTCATAGCAGCCACTTCCTGCGCCGAACAGCATGAAAATCATACCTCACCAAATCCAACAACAAATGAGCCACCCCATCAAAACGACCCTGACAATTCAGGTGACAATCCCGGAGATTCGGAACAGGACCAAGATTCCCAAACGGATAAAACGGGATCGATACCTCCAGTCCCTGATGAAGACAACTGGACGCCACCAACAGGACAAACCCTGGTCTGGTCCGATGAATTCAATGGCACCCATATCGATCTAAGCAATTGGGGTTATGACGTCGGCGCCTGGCCCTATAACGGCGAAGCAGAATATTATACCGACAACGGCACCGGGGGGCCAAACGCTTATGTCGCCAACGGCGCCCTGGTGATCAAGGCCTTCCCCGAAAACATGGGTGGACGATCCTACACTTCGGCACGACTAAAGACACAAGGTAAAAAATCCTGGCAGTACGGAACAGTCGTGGCCAAGATGAAATTACCTTATGGCAAAGGCCTTTGGCCAGCGTTCTGGATGCTGGGGACCCAGGATGACAACTGGCCAAATTGTGGGGAGATCGATATCATGGAGCTAGTGGGTGGCGGTAAAAACGACAATGTCATCACGGCGGCGATGCATTGGGGCGAATCCACCGCTTCCCATCAAAAGACACCGCCAACCTGGTTTGATGCACCGTCCCCCCCTTCGCAGGACTGGCACTATTATGAAATGAATTGGGATGCCAATGCCGTTGTCATTAAATTTGACGGCACGGAGTTTTTTCGTAAAGAAATAGCCCAACTTCCATACTTTCATCAGCCCTTTTTTATCATCCTGAACGTTGCGGTTGGGGGAAATTGGCCGGGTTACCCGGACGATACCACGGTCTTCCCCCAAACAATGACGATCGATTGGGTAAGGGTATATCAGTAGAAAGGTGGGCGATCCTTCAATAAGGGGACTTGCGAGATGGGGGGCAACCTTGCAGGCAGTTGATCGCCCCCCTTCTTTGAGGCTCTAGACCTGGAAACCAGAATCTAGGGTAAAGAAAGATAGACCGCAATATTTTGCAGATACTTCAGTGTATCGCTTTCCTGGCTGTCTTTGATGGCATAAAACCTTTGCATTCCAGCATCCAAGACCATTTTAGACGATCCGCCACGACGCACGGCAATGACGGGCCGTGATTGATGATTGATGCCGACCGCCGTAAAATCATCTCCGAGCTCCACGGCATCGCTTAGCATGGCTTTATCACCAGCGGGTGTCGCGAGAGCGATCACATCTTCGGCAATACTTTTGATCCCGCCCCCAAATAGCTGGTGCGGCGTTAACTCCACCCCAAGAGCGAGCCGGGATGTCACAGAAAAGTGACCTTTTGCTGAAACGACCGGACCTTCCGGAAGCAATGTATAGAACTGGGATACCAGCCCTAAATATGACATCAGAGCATTGGCGTGGGTCAGATTGCCATTACCGCTGCCAATGAACAATGGGGCCCCGGAGGACTTTATCTTTTGCAGGATACCCTGAAATAATTCTGCGTTCGTTCTGAGATCGAGCCGGTCAAAGTAGGAACCCGACAATAGCCAGATTTGACTGTATTGACTCCAGTCGCTTTTGAGAGCGATATGTTCGATATCTTTGACACTTCCCGCCGACAGTTTGCCATTCGGAAACACCTGATAAACATTTGCATTATTCAGAATGTGGTGAAATTCGATGACGTAGGAATCGCCACATGGAACGGTCAGTCCTTGCAACAGAGTCTGGAAAAAATTTCCAGCGTCTCCAGACCACCACCCCGATTTTAAATCCAGGATGAGCACCTCTTGTTTGGTCTCCGGGCAGTCCCCAGGCACCTTCTCGGTTCCGGGGGTCGATCCCTGTTCCGGTACCGTCTCGCTACTGGGTTGCGGTGACGAATTCGCAGAATCTTCCGGAGCCCTAGGCGGTGTTTGCAGGACGGAATCCGTCGCGACTGAGGTACCAGCTTCAAACTTATGGGTCTCCCCACAAGCAGAAAGTGCCATCCCTAGAACCATCAGAACACCATATTTAGAGTTCCCCATCATGACGCACCTCTAACTTCGTATTGGGTCTTTACGATCCCAAGAGGATCAAAGGAATCATCGACCTGAGGGTGAAAATATTAAGGGAAAATTTTTCCATAATATTTTAGGTATGATATGCCATCTTTTCAGGGGGAAATCCCTGGCAATCAAAAATATGCATTTTATTTAAATCTATTTCCGAAAAGTCGAAGCTCCTAACTATTGAAAATTAATAGACCTTAAACCTATCTTATTTTTATACCGTCGTTTTCATAGCTGTCTTCCGATAACTCGCTAGGTCTTGCGGTTCGTCATAGGCATCGCTTGTGAACGGGGGATTGGATGAAAAATAAAATAAGGCTCATTTATCCGCTTCTATTACTGTCATCCATCACGCAAACAAGCTGCGGAGATTCGGAAGAACGCTATTATCCGAAGCCTGAACCAGATAGGGTGACACCTGGCAACTCGGACAGTCAAAATTCTCCCGGAACGGACGTTCCAAATTCGGATGACGCGTCTCCAGCACCATCGACTCCGGCGCCAAGCGAGGTGCCAGACACCCCGAATCCATCTCCAAACCCGGATCCAAAACCGTCGCCCCCCCCACCTGGTCCTGACCCATCGCCAACCGATGAATGCCTGGAAACTTCAGAATGGACCTGTAGGGTCGAACAGGCAATTCTTCAGCGAATCAATAAAATCCGTATGACTCATGGAGCCGAATCCCTCATCGACGATCCCCGCGTTTCATGGGCGGCAAGAGACTGGTCGCGGGTTCAGGCGGAGCGCGGATTCCTGGGGCATGAGCGCATCATGAAATACGGAGCAGGTCACAACGAGGTCCTGGCCGAACATTTTTCAGGTTTAAACATCCCCCTCATTGGTGAAAATGTCGCCTGGCAAATGGTACGGAGCGAGGATCCAGGGGTGCTGGCTCAGCAGATCGTCGATCAATGGGTTGCCAGTCCAGGCCATTACGAGAATTTGCTGAAGACGAAGTTTCACTCTTCCGGCATCGGGCTTCACATTAAGGGAAACACATGGTGGGCCACTCAAATCTTTTTTTAGGGGAGCATGCTCATCACTTCTTTTTTCGAATATTAAATAGAAATAGGTCTGGACATATCTTGCCGCAATGATTTGCCAGAACACATGAACGGCATACGCGGCTGCGCAACCAAAAAGCAGCAGCAGCAGCCACGGCCGATCCCAGAATCATATAAAATCCTGGTCCCGGCACACCATACGTGGTGAAGTTTCCAATTTTTCCCATCCCAAGAATTTTGGGGGTAAAAGGAAGAACCCGCACTGGCGCCGAAGGGCTCAGTTCATGCCCAAACCGGTGCATCCAAACAAACATGATCACAGCAAAAACAAACGGAAATAGCAGAGCCGGCAGAGCAAATATCTTGGCGTAATGTCGTCCGGGCAAAAACACGAGAAGCATCGTTATCAAGCCGATTCCGGCTAAACCATAGCCAGCAATGGAACGTTCAAATTTGGCCGCTTCATCGAGCCGCGCCATTCCAATATAGTGGTTCAGTATATTGATCTCGGAAACATCACCACCCACATGATTCATGTAGATCGCAAGATTCAAACCGTAGGGATATTGAGGGGCAGAGAGATAGAAGCCCCACATGGGTTGAAAAAAAGCCCACGCGTACAATATAACGGCGATCACTGCTAATATGAAAACAATCCAACGCTCTCGTTTTTCGTGATGCTTCATGAGATATTATCTTTCCCCCTGTCAACCAGCGGCAAAATCCTTACGAATGAAATTTTGGGTAGCCAAAAACACCAATCCAGTTCCCGCCAACAGTGGCCAAATCACCGCCCAAAATGCCAGGCCATGGGGACCAAATACCTCTAACAACGTGTAAGAAATGGGCCCAAGAACCGTCAGTTGTGGATCAAACAACGCGATCGATGCCGTTCGGAAAGCCTGGAGGGGATTGAACATGGCCATCCCAATGACAATCTCAGCGGCCACTTGTTGTTTGACCAGGACTCCGAGCAAGAGAGCATCCACAATAGCTTCAAAAAACAACCAAACACCCATTCCCATTCCGATGGCCTGTTCTTGTGTTTTAACCCAGACAGACAAACAAAGTCCAACACCGAGGAAAAAAAACACCATAGACACCATGAACAGCACCAGGAAGATAAGTGTTAGCCAAGGAACATCACCCCCCTGCCATGCCGTACCGAATCCTGAAACTAAAAGCACAATCAGAAAAGGAAGTACCAGTGCGACGAATCGCCCCAAAGCACGGCCGAAAAAATATCCACGCAAATGAAACGGCCATGACAAAAGGTATTCCCAGACACCGCTTTCGAAATCAGCCACAAAGGTGCGGGCGGTCGACAAAACCACGAAAAGCGGCACCACAATGAGACTCATCTGGATGAAAGTCAGCAAACTACGCCCCAGCCCTGTAAATCCAAGAATGCTGGATTCATGAAGACCAAAAACCAGAAATATGCCCCATAGTAGCCCAAAAGAAGCCACGTAGAAATGAAACCACCGGGCTCTGAATGTCTCATGCAACTCGCTTTCGAGAGTCGTAACAAGAGAATGAATGAGAGAGCCTTTAGTATTTGTCACACACTAGTTCCTATCCTGCGGTGCCATCGCGGCATTTTGTACCAGGGCCTTTTCGACGCCTTCCAAGTCCATAAGATCAGAAGAGTCTCCCTCCTTAACGGGTCCGTAACCAAAGTCCATGGGGGTACGAAACCCCTTACGATAAGAGATCTCATGGGCCAAAACCCAACGTTCTTCCTGAGGGTGCCTGACATACAATACACCTTTTTTCAGATCAGGGTTGCGGTGTCGATGCCAAAGTGCGCAGCCCAAATCATCATAAAACTTCACCTCTGTTCCAGGTCCCACAAGCTGGGCGGCGAAACGCAATTCACTGATGCTCATGCGGCAGTGGGCGCAAACATCACGGTGCAAATGCGGGTCCCTTGGTCCGGACGGACGACACATGGCGCCGGATAAAATCACCCCTCCCATGGCAACGACGGTAAATTTGATAGCCTCTCGCCGGTCAACTTTCATGAGACAGCTCCTTTTTGATCATCCGTCACAAGTCCGTGGTCAAACTGAATCACTCGTCCTATCTGATTTTGGAGATCCTTGAGTCGATGTGACACAATAACAACCGTAGTTTTTTCCGGCAAATCTGACAGAATCTGGCTAAATTCTAACCTTGCGGCCGGATCAAGGCTGGCCGTCGGCTCATCCAGCACAAAAACTGAAACGTTCCGCGAAAATGCCATGGCTATTAAGAGTTTTTGTTTCATGCCTCCCGACAGTTTGGCAAACGGACGTTGAACAATTTCATCCAAGGGCAACCCCAATCTGGCGGCCAACTCCCGCATTTTCTGCTGATCCCCACCACAAACTTTGCGCATCAACGACACATATTCATGGCATGTCCCACGCAATGCAGGAGGTAACTGGGGGACAAATGCTGACTGATCCAATACCGCCAAGCGGTCAGCACGGGGACAATTGCCGAGGACTCGAATCTCACCCCCGTAGACATGAAGCCCCAACAGGCAGCGGATGAACGTGGATTTTCCAGAACCATTATGACCCACGATAGCAACTCGTTCGCCCGGAGAGATCTCAAGATTGATACCCTTCAGCGCCATGTTTCCATCAAAACTCTTGGTCAAACCCACTACTTCAATCATGGATTCACGTCCTTCAGCGTCGACTTCTTGTGAAGGTAGGGCTGATCATCCCGTAAAAGATCAATCGGGCTTGTGAGTGGCACCAACCGTTCAATCAATTCAATAAGGGCAAGCACCGGCGACCCAAAGAAAAAAAACGCCATAGGATGGGTACCGGAGAGAAGGTCGCCATATTTTTTAGCAATGTACGGCGTATCTCCCACGCCATCTCCATTACGATCAAAGCCGTTATAGTTACCCCAGTAGTTTCCCAGCCACCGACTTTCCGAGGGTCTTCTCACCTCTGAATCCACGTCATCGAGATTATCTGCAAAAATGTTACGTGCAAATTCATTCCCTGCTCTGCTACTGGTGAAATACACGCCAACCCGGTTAAATGCCACCTTATTTTCGATAAACCAGTTCCAGGTACCTGGAGTCCATGGAGAATTATCGACAAGTATTCCGGTACCACTATAGAAAATCCTATTCCCCTTGGCGTAGAGTCGTGATGTTTCCTTCATACCAATGCCGAGCCCGCCGGCGCCTAAAGAGCGTTCAATCGTATTGTCAAGTATGGTGGTATTTTCCCCATACATGATAAAAATGCCGACGCTGTTATTAGAAAATCGGTTATTCACGATCGAGAGATTTTTGGAATACATGCTATGGACACTATAGCGGGAATTCATCCCCGAGTTACGCTCAAACACCACATCCTCAGAATACCAGCTGACCACGTCACGACTGTCCGACCAAGCGTTATCCAACACCTTGATACGCTTTGAAGCCCAGCTTCTGATGGCATCACCGCGAAGGTGCATGCCGAGGTGCTTGGAGGTGATCACGCTGTTTGAAATCGTGACGTCTTCGGAACCCATGATATCAATGCCGAATAAACAGCCTTCAATCGTCACACGCTCAATATTGACCTGGCGACTTCCGTTGACGCTGATGCCGGCGTCAACTTGGTCATAGGATGATCCGGAATCGATCACCCTGATATTTTTCAGGGTGACGCCCTGCGCCTTGACTTTTATGACACTACCGCGTCCATGCCCACTAATGGCAGCGCCAGCTTCTCCCTCAATGGTAACATCGTTGGTTCGTATAATAATGGGGCCTTCGTGGACTCCAGCGGGCAGCACCAGCTTATCGCCTGGCTTTAAGCTGGTTATCTTCAGCTGAAGTTCACCCAAAACCCCGTCTTCGTGCCAGACCGCAAGATTAGGCAAAGCCTCATGGCCAGAAGCTTGCATGGGAATAGCCGCAACTGAAACCACTAAGGCAAAAAACCCCCGCCGCCACAGAGCGACGGGGATAAAAAAACTTCGTTGCAAATCATGCCACCTTACTTACTTTTCCCAATCATGAAGTCCACGGCGGCCTTCACATCAGCATCAGAACATTCACCACAACCACCCTTGGCTGGCATCATACCGGTTTTGCCGGTAAATCCCTTGATTGCATTGCTATATAGCACATTGTTACCCTGCGCAATCCGGGCTTCCCATAAGGCCTTGTCACCAATCTTAGGCGCACCCGCCACGCCACTGGCATGGCAGGCAAAACATATTTTATTGTAGGTTGCCTCACCAGGCGAGTCAGATGATGCACGAGCGGTAGCTGTGGGAGCCGATGTCCAGGTTGTCAGAAATTTAACCAGCTTGAGCGCATCCTCTTCCTTGACATTCTGGTTCGGCATGCGCACCCCAAACCTTTGGATCATGGCCGTAATCGAAGGGTCATCATAGTATTTCTCCGGATGCATGATCCAGTCTTTCAACCACTTGGCATCACGGCGCACGGTCACATCGTTAAGATCCGGCCCACCCATCTCCCGCCCGGGTTGATGGCAGCCACCACAACCATACGACAGAAATTCAGCCTCCCCTTCTTTTAAGTTTTCTGATTTGGCGTTTGCTAAGAATGCCGGAAGCGGACGCTCAAGTTGCGCGGCAAGCTGTTTAGCTCGCACTTTACGCCGGGATTCCGCAGTAGAAACGGAACCTACCTTCATGAGTGCATATTTGCGGTTTGGAAACGGAGCATCGATCTGATCCGCACGGATCGTGAACTGCCCGGCCGAAGTTGCTGTAAAAGCCAGCGTTGCAGTTTTCCCTGGAGCGAATATACCCATGACGCCATAGCCACCTACGGAAACCTTGAATATCCGGTCAGGCGTTGATTCCACGTTAGTGACATGGAGCTCCACCTGATCACCCTGCTGCACATCGATGTTCCGCGGGTAAAATCCATCAACAGAAGCCGTCGCTTTGACGACAACCTTGCCCCCTTGCCGTGAGGACTTTTCTCCCCCACGCTTCGTCGCATATCCCGACGGTTTCATCGTCGTTGGGTCTGTTCCTTCAGGATATTTGTCAAGTGCATTGAAGCCATCGGATGCAATACAAACCGTATAATGCGGTTCCCCCATCGGCAGAGGCATATCGTAGAGCACCCGCATTTTTTCACCAGAGGTATCGATGAGCTGATGGTTCTGTGGATGAAGCGGCCCAACAGGGGCAAATCGATCTATCGCTAATTTATTAAGCGCTATGACATATTTACCCTTTGGATCGACTGAATCCCCCTGCATAGCTACGAGGTGACCGATATTGTATTGCACGGGCACCTTGTCTAAAACCTTCAGGTCCCGGTAGTTCCACTTGACAACAACCGAATCGATATACACCGAGGTATAAGCGACTCCAGTGTCAGCCGAATCAAACTGGGTATGCAAGGGCCCAAGACCAATCTCAACCTGTCCGTGAATGGTCTTCTGTAGATCAAGAATCGGCAAACCGTATGGGTCTTTACCGGCGAATTCTTTTTTCTCAATCGCCTCTTTAATCTTGCGGATGTCAAATACTGTTGCGTGGGTGTCAAGCTTCCCTGCCACGACGATAAAGCGCCCGTCGGGTGTCACATCGGCTCCATGCGGCGACTTGGGCTCAGGGGCCAGAAACATGATACCTTCGCTGATGGAAACCTCCAGAGGAATCACGGCATGCCCATTGATGCGTTTGAGCTTTTTGCCTTCCTTGAACACCTGTTCAGCTTTTTTCCAATTGATGATATGCAAAAAATCCGTATCTCTTGCTGAACATCCCGCCTCGAAAGGAGGGCGCCCCTTTTCAATCCCCCCAACATAACGCTCCGAACAGAAGGAATTGGTAAAGGAAAACCCCTCACTCTCCAGCTTGCCGGCGTCCGACAAATCCTGAGAATAGGGGGGAGCCTCAAGGGTAAAAGACTGCTCTGGAATAATGCGACCCTTTTCGTTATCAAATTTGTGATAGGTAAAGCCGCCACGCCAATGGTTATTAAAATTATCCTGAGTTATGGGATGATATTTCCGGTCAAGTGGCGCAGCATATTGCGATCCCTCGATAATATACTCGCTATTGGGGGTCACAAAAGCTCCGCCATGGTCCGAATTGAATATCGGATTCGCCACAATTTGTTTTGTCTCGAAATCGCGGAGGTCGATCACGAAGATCCGGGGATTAGCCTTGTCATTGATGAAAGCGTAACGTCCGTCATATTTACCGTTGGTTTCGGAAAAAGCGGGATGGTGAGTATCACCCCAAGTTATGGTCTGACCGGAGATATTCCCCTGTTTCAAGATCGACTTCGATTGCATATCATAATTATACCCGCTGCCTGATTCCGGAGCAGCTGTCGGTATGTACTTAATGATTCTCATGGAAGGCACTGCGGATACAATCACCGAGCCGGCCTGTCCGCCAGAATTAAGGCAAACAAATTCATCTTTCATCTTGGAAGACGTATAGGTCGAAGCTGCTGAGAGAATATCTTCGGCGCTTAACCCCCGTTGTTTAGCGATCTGGAGCATGCGATCCCTTGTTTCGCTCGCCACCTGACCATGGGCGAACGGGACAGATAGTACGATACCCAAACCGAGGAGAAGACCAATCCATTTCATTCCAGAAATATATTCCTTAAATAGGTTATTCATTTTTTACCCCCCTGTTCCGTCAGAACTTTTTTCGCCCGCAGTCCCGCATCAGCCGCCTTCACCTGGTACTGGAAAAATTGCTCCGCCCAGAGACGCGCGGTCGCCCAATCCTCCGCCTTAACTGCGGCATCGATTTTCGCCTGGGTGCCTTTTGCTGCCTCCAGTTGTTCAACCGCATCATTAACCAGAGCCGCTGCCCGCGGTTCCTTTTCAAAATGATTCTCTTTCAACCAGGCGACGACTGAATCGATCACCGCCTGCGTGTCGGCAATAGACTTCATTTTAGCTTCATAAGCCGCCTTATCTTCGGCCGCATTACCGGTTGCCGTCGCAGCGAAATCTCCCTTACCCGGCTTCCATCCTTTCGGTTTAACCAGGAGGTACCCCTGCATCTCAAGGTGAAGAGCTGAGCAGAACTCGGTACAGTATGTCGGAAAGACACCCGGACGATCAGCTACAAACGTGACGGATGCCGTCTTGCCAGGCTCCCAGCTACCGTGCACATTGTAAGTGCTGACCGTAAATCCGTGGGTCTGATCCTGTGCCTGTTCCAGGTTCGTCAGGTGAATGGACACGGTATCACCTTCATCTACCTCTATAATCTCAGGGTTCAGGTGACTGCGGATCAGGGTGGCGAAAACATGAACATGCTTTCCATCGCGGACAATGCGCTCTTGCCCAGCCATGGTCTTGTATGGAGAGAGATTGTCGGTTCTTGTATCGGTACCCAGTTTGTAGCTATTGATTGCTTTGATGGATGGTTGGGGCATGGCAATCATGCGGATGGCGGTTGCCTGCGGCACAGCCATGTCATACACGACCCGCATGGCATCATCCTTGACATCAACCAGCACTGAGTTCATACCCTGATGCGGTCCAACACGCACAAAACGCTTATCAGGACGGGGATTGTAGAGGATCGCATATTTCTCATCAGCGGAACCCTCGGCGTTTTGCGGGATCTCAATGCCGTTGGGGGCAAAATCCAGAGGTAACTCGCCAACCTTTTTGCTTCCTTTTACCTCAATCCGCACAAGCCGATTTGGATCAACAGATGCCGCATACAGGAAGCCATTAGATCCAAATGCCAACCCGGTAGCGGGACCAGCCTGCGCTACGGATTTAACTCCTGTCCGATCCAAAGCTGCTGTCGGAATGCCGTAGGCATCTTTTGCATCAGCTGCAAGTGCCATTAATTTCGACGTTTCAAATAGCACTATATCCTTGGAAAAACGAAAGCCCACGGCTAACCATTGACCATCAGAACTTAGAGACATGGACTCTGCTCCAGCAGGCAGCTGAACCTGGCGAAGATCGCCCGAGCTGACAAGCATCGCGAACGGAACAACGGTTGTCTCGGCAACTTTTTTCCCATGTCCCATGTGATTGAGGCCTTTTTTCCAGTTTAAGATATGCAGCATCGACGGAATATCTGAGGAACCACACTGACTACCTTCACCAGCCTTGGGGCCATTATCGGCGCAAGACCCGAGAGTAAAGACATAATCCGCGGATACCCCTCGCCCTGCAGCGCTTTGCCCTTGAAAATAAGGCGGAAGTTGAAAAAACACGGAACCATCCGCTGAAAGATATTCGTGCTCGTCGCCGCTGGATTTACGGAATGGCCAAAAAGTCAGACCTCCCCACGCCCCATCCTCACCCGAAAAAATCTCGGGTGTGGCACTGGTTTGGATGACATACTCGCTATTATGGGTGATCGTCAAATCAGGGTCTGAAGTGCGCAACAGTGGATTCAAAAGTACGCGCTTAGTTTCAAAGTCTTTAAGGTCGATCTGTGCGATCCGGCCGTTAGCGGCATCGGAACTAAACGCATATTTGCCATCGTATCGTCCATCCGTCATCGATGCCGTCGGTTTACCCATATCACCGAAGTCATATTGGATCTCTTCACGCGCTGATCCTTTGAGTACTCCCGTACTTTCGTCGTCATAAGCAAATCCCTGCCAGGGCTCGGGTGTGAATACACCGACATATTTCAACAGGCGCATGGACGGAATGCCAAACGCCGCCATCTTTCCACCGGTCCCAGTTCCTATAAGTCCGATGTAGTTATCCCGCCCCCCGGTCGGCACATAAGTTTCGACCGCATTGATTAAATCAACATCGGTCATACCGCGTCGTTTAGCGACTTCACCGAGCGCCCCTTCGTTGATGGTGGTAGTCTGCTTTTTTTCCTCTTTTGGCACCCCTTTTTGCGACTCGCGAAAGCAAGCGCTTGCGGCCAAGACCCCCAATCCCACCAACACTCCCCACCTTGTTGTTGGTGCATGAGCCAACTTTTTCATAACGACCCCTTTTCTTCAACCTGTTCAATTGCTATTTCACGACAAGAACAAATCATTTCACCAGACTGGATATCACTGATGTTCATCAAACTGCGCCTGTCCGACTGCATAGGCCTTGCCATTGACATGGACCTCCCAAGTGATGGGAAAGGACTTGACCAACATGGCACTGACGCCGCAATAGCGGGTCTGTGACAGCTGAACTGCCTCGACGGCTAATTCAGGAGACACCTCGCCTTCAAGAACAAAATCAAGCTTAACAGCCGTAAATACCGATGGATGCCTGTCAGTGCTGGAAGAAGCGTGACCTTTGACCTTGAAGGACTTGACGTTCTGTTTGTGTTTTTTCATTAAGGCGATGACATCCATGGCAGTACACCCCGCCAATCCCGCCAGCAATAGTTCCTTGGGATTTGGTGCAGTGCTGTCTCCAACCGGCTTTTTGGCATCCATGGCGATGGCATGAGAGCCAATGGTGCTTTCAAAAGACATACGCCCCTGCCACTGAAGTTGGATTTGCATAAAATTACTTCCTTTCAAATTATCGAAACAAATAACATGAATCGATTCAGAATCTGCACCATCAACCCTGACCGTTTGGAGTCACATTGTTAGCATCGGACCCGTTTCTAAGGCATTGCCTTAAAAATGTAAACCATATACATTTTTAGACATAAATCATAGCGACATTGTTAAAAAAACCGTCAATCATCATCTTACTGAATCACGAAAGGGGACTCCCCCCCCCGATGCGGGCCCAAATGCGAATGACGTCCGAAGCACGGTGCTTTCCCGCAGAAAAACCCGAACAAACATCGTCATCAACCTAACAGTCTTAGTAAAATTTATTGACCAAGCAAGTTCCGAGTGCAGCAAGAAAAAACGCTCTTTACGACGATAAACCGCCCGTTTGCCGTTTTTTCAGCCCAGGTGGTTAATTCCACCGCATCAATTAACATCGAAATATTTTTTTTATACCTAAATTCCTGACAACCGTTTGACGATAGAATGAGGTGCTTGCACTGGCAGGCACCGCAAACTTAGAGGTTGCCCATGCTTCATCGATCGACAATCATCTGCGGGCTTTGGCTGGTCCTCGTATCATCTTGCAGTCAGGTTGAAGATTTTGCGGGTGGAAGCCAAACCAAAAAAGATAACCGGAGCCCGGACACCTCTCATCCACAAGACTCAGATGTCATTCCAAGTCCCGAACCCGTTCCAGGTGGGAATGATCCCAATCCGGACGGCGAACCGCTTCCCGGCGATCCAAACCAACCCAATCCCGAACCGATCCCAAACGATGGTTGCCCGAAACTTTCACAGGAAATCCTGATCATTGACCTGAAATCTGGCTGGTGGACCTCCAATACCGCATCATTTCTGCAACGCATCCTGGGAAACATCAATGACAACTGCGTGGAGTCCATCAGCTTTGAATACCATCATCTGATCTCCGCCGTTCATAACTACCTGGTGGTGCCTAATGGCTCCACGACCAGCGGCACCATGGACTCCATCGATGATTTCGCTCTGAAATCCGATTGGAACCAGTATCAACAGATCTGGCTCCTGTCCGGCTCACAATATGACAAACTGGATATCAAATTGGACCATCCGTTACTCATTGCCATGTTGGAAAAAATCGCAGCAGCCACCACGCCCCTCTTTTTGGCCAGCGGGAATGGCAACATCTCACATGTCAACGCTATGTTGCAACAGATGGGATTACAGACGCGGTTCGCCACAGACATCGAGGAAGGCTCGATTGTGGCTTATACCCATGACTTTGAAGTCGTTGAGCGCCTGAGTTTAGGCAAAGAACTCGTCAATCATTTTCTATTCTCGCGGAACGTCTCAGCCATAGCGGAAACCATCAAAGTGAATGATCCACTGACATCCAAGGACATGCCCTATATGTATAGCGACTATCTCAAACTGGCGGACGATTTGTCGCGCCTGGGAGTCAATAGCAAGGGACAGCCAAGCATTGCAGTTCAGCCAAAAGGCCAAAGAAAAATGGTACTTGACGCAGGCAACCAGCGCTCATTTGCCATCAAGCACTCTGCTGAAAAACAAACGCTGATCTATCTGCAGAATATTGCCTTGTTTCTAGCACAACCTTAGGTTTTTCCCTATTGAACGTTTCAGCACGGATGGCTGAGAGGAGATCAACATGAAGTTTACAAGAAGGTCACAAGATTTCACGCCATGGTATTGGACCCTGGTCTTGAGTCAATTCATCGCAGCATCTTGCGCCGAAAAGGCTGAATTTAACGGAGAGAGCAGCACGGGTCCTCAGCAATCCATTGATGGAAGTCCGAATCCTGAAGCCTTTCCCGGCGATCCGGTGGCTGGCGGCGAAGATATTCCGCAAAACTGCACCAACCAACACCGGGCACTCCGCATTGCCATCGTCGTCGACAATTCAGGCTCTATGAGTTGCAAACCGGGCAGCGTAAAGTCATCAACCAACGACGTATGCGGCACCGACCCCATCAAGGAGAACTCACCCCATGGTGGCATCGGCTATACCGACCGCCAAAAGGCCATTTTTTCGGCGATCACCCGCACCATCTCCCAAGATGCCAAAGCACGGGGCTCCAACCCCGATTTCCCCGGATCATCCTTCGGTATCTCTTCATTTCCCAGGGATGGTAAAACCCTGGATGGCCTGAATAACAGCGTATTTCACAGCGGCCCCGGCGCAGCTATCCCGAGCCTGCTGGCAAACACCAAGGATATGAGCGAATCATCCGACTTTCAGGATGCCCTTTGGAATCTGCTCGCTTTCACACACACCCCCGACGGGGCCACCCCTTATGCCACGGCTCTGCGGGGGGCCCAAACCATTCTGGCGGCACGGGATGACAACGACCAACGAAGCGACGTCGTTTTATTTATTACGGATGGATTACCCACCGACTCACGTCCCAGCGAGGTGGTAAAAGTCCGCCAGGACCTGGGGGCCAAAACAAAGGTGATATTGCTCTCCCTCTATCAACCTGGAAAAAGTCGCGATGAACAAAACGCACCCGCCAAAAAGTCGCTGGAGGACGCCTGGAACAACCCCTCCATTCTGTGGGGCCACAAACCCGGCAATAACGATGGCTTCACGGACTTCGGCTCCTATTGGCAGGCCCTGATCGGTCTCCCCGTCCAGGTTGCAGATGAGCAGGTGGAGATCAATGGTTCTGAGAATCTGGATGATGCCATGGACAGAATCCTGGGCGCAGTGCAAAGGTGCGATTAATGTCCGGCCTGGAATACCCAGAGAATAGGGAGAGCTCCGTGACTCTCAACGGCGTGATATAAAGAATATCAGCTGTTTACGGGTTCACCAAGGCATTCGGGATAATACTGGAGAAGGCACCCCATTAACAATTTTCGAAAACTTCACAGGTCATACCAGCCCCCAGACAATTTTACATTTTGCCTAAAATTTGAACTAGAGAAATTGACAGCCCCCTCCTACACTGTTAATCAATTTTGATCCAATATTCCTATACATGGGGTTCGTCACGATGATGTTTACCAAAAGTTTTGCTTCGATTCTGATGGCCGGTCTGTGCCTTTCGGCCGCGGCCCAAGCCACCACCAAACCCGCGACCGGCAAGCCGATCAAAATCGCTGTTGCCGGACCTCACACCGGTGCCAATGCCGCCTTCGGTGAGCAGGAGTGGAAGGGCGCCAGCAAGGCGGTGGATGAAATCAATAAAGCCGGAGGCATCAATGGCTCCATGCTGGAGTTGGTGAAAGCCGACGATGCCTGTGAACCCAAACAAGCGGTGGCTGTGGCCAACCGTATTGTAGACAAAGACAAAGTTGTGGCGGTGGTCGGTCATTTCTGTTCCGCCGCCACCATTCCCGCCTCCGAGGTATACGACGACGCCGGGGTGCTGATGATCACCCCCGCTTCCACCAACCCTCAGGTCACCGATCGCGGACTGCCCACCATCATGCGCATGTGTGGCCGCGACGATCAGCAGGGCAGTGTGGCGGGTAACTTTATCGCCGGCCAGCTAAAAGCCAAAAAGGTCGCGGTCATTCACGACAAAACCACCTATGGCATGGGGCTGGCGGACGCCACCCGCAATACATTGAACAAAGCCGGCATCAAGGAGGTCATGTATGAGGGCATCACCCAGGGAGAAAAGGACTATAACAGCGTGGTCACCAAGCTGAAGTCCCTCGGCACCGAAGCGGTATTCTTTGGCGGGCTGCACCCCGAAGCGGGACTCCTGGTGCGCCAAATGCGTGATCAGGGCGTCAAGGCGGCGTTTATTTCTGGAGATGGCATCGTATCCAATGACTTTGTCACCTCCGCCGGCGGCAAAAAATACGTGGACGGCGTCTATGTGACTTTTGGCAGCGATCCCCGCAACAGTCCCGTTAGTAAGACGATCGTCGATTCCTTCAAAAAGGATGGTTATAACGCTGAGGGCTATACCCTCTATGCCTACGCCGCTATCCAAAGCATTGCAGCTGCCATCAAATCCACCGGTTCCACCGATGGTAAGAAAATGGCGGACTGGCTGCGGGCTAACGAAGTGCAGACAGTGATGGGCCCGAAATCCTGGGATAAAAAGGGCGATCTCAAGGTCACCGATTATGTGATCTACAAGTGGGACAAAGAAGGCAATTACAAAGAG
>JAKQGS010000288.1 GCA_029556045.1 Pseudomonadota bacterium
CAGGGCCTGCATCGCCCGCTCCCGCGCCCCGTCCAGATCCGAACGATAGAAGCGGATTTCCGCATCAAGGATGATCTTATGGATCTCGTGCGCTTCCGGATGCTCGCAGTATTTGCGGTAGAACATATCGGCGTCCGGCAATTTGCCGTCCCGCAGCGCCTGCCGGATCTTTCGTTCCAGCGTGGAGTGGTGGCTGGGCTGCTGGTCCTGCTGCACCGTCCAGACCACAGTGGCCAGAAAGTCCTTGGCGGTAATAGGTTTCGTGCAAAGACCGGCCACCCCCATCTCCCGGAATAGCGGTCGATCTGCTTCTTTGATCAAACTGCTGACCACGATGACCGGGCAACTCTGGGAACCGTCGGAGCGGACCCGTTGGAGAAAGATCGGTCCCGGCACGGTGGGGATACGCCACTCGTGGATCAATAGATCGGGATTGGGATGGCTCTTGAGATACTCTAGCGCCATGGTGCCGGTTTCAAAGCAATGCACGTCTTTAACCCCGGCGCTGATGAGCAGCGAGCGGATGGAGTTCAACACAGCTTCATCCGGATCCACCACCACCACATGATCGATTCCTAATCCGCCGGCAGCGGATTTTTTATCCACACCCTCTTCCGGATCAAAGCCCATTTTGATAGCGATGGAGCGGGCGGTAGCCGCTTCGGTGCTACCAACGGTTACCAGCTGCTGGTAAATCTTCTGCACCCGGGGGAAGTCTTCCAAGCGGATCAGGGGGGCAATCAGATTGACCGCCAAGTCCATGCGGCCGGGATGCATGGCCAGAATTTTTTTCTCCATGTCAAACCAGCTATCGTAATCCTCGGACTCGTCCAACAGGACCCGTAAAAAAGCCGCCGCGGTGAGCATGGAGTTGCCACGAAATCCATTCACCTGTGAGATCAATTCCTGAAAGATCCGCGAGGCCTGGTCCTGGCTCTTGGGGCTGGGATGGTGGCTGAGTAATCCCAGCTGATAAGCGGGAATCAGAATGGAAGCATCGTCATCCGGGTTGACAAACAGGGTGACCCGGATCTTGTGCAGGGATTCCAGATCCACCGCCAGCCGCAGGAAATGCAGGATGTTGAGGGAGTCCTTCATCAGGGATTCCGTCACAAGCCATTCGGGAACAAATTCATCCAGGGCTGCCAATCCATCTTTGAGGGTTGGCATCGAACGCACGTTTTGAAAGCCCATGGACCGCAGGGCACCGGTGATGGCTTGTCGCACCATTCCCTGGGAATGAATGACGAGCACTTTGGTGGAATCGGGCATGAGAAGCTGGTTCATATCTGGTCCGGAGTCCTTTCGGGTCCAATGCGGGTCCATGCCATGCTTTTCGGAAGATTTAAAAATTGTTAAGAATATTTTTTAACTTATGAACTTTACTAATAATTATCGGGGGTAATTCTTGCGGGAGAATTACCCAAAAAGGCGATTTTGTTAAGAATATTTGGGAGCGAAACCAGATATTATATTGATAAGTAACAAATTGTGTTAATTTTGCATTATAAATCATAATATAATTGACCTTGATTTAAAATAATAATAAAAGACGCAATCCATTGAACAATCTGGAGATGAACAAAATGAATACCTGTTTGACCCCTGCAAGCAAACTGTCCCACCTTCGTCATTGGCGTCACATGTTGGCCGTTACCGCCGTTATGGCGAGCACCGCGGGCTGCGGACCCACCGGATCCCTGAAAACCGATGAATCAGAAACCCTGGCACAGATGAATCAGGGCGGCAAATTGGTGGTGGAATGGAATGAAAAGGCGCTGGATTCCATCCGCGGGGAAAAAACGCCTCCTCCCGCTGCCGTTCGTGCCCTGGCGATCATGCATGGCGCTATGTACGATGCTCATGTGGCCATCACCGGTCGTGGCAAACCTTACCTCTATCAATCCAATGACAAGGTTCGTGGTAGTGCAGCCGTCGCCGTGTCGGCAGCAGCTGCAACCGTTCTGGGTACCCTCTATCCCAATCAGAATACCTTGGCACCCGCTGCTATCGGCAACCTGATCGGCAGCGTCACAGCGCAGGAATTGGGCCGTGCAGCGGCGCGGGCCTACCTGCAAGCTCGCAGCCAGGACTTGGAAATCGCCCGCCAGGCACCGGGTGAAAGCCCCGCTGTAGCTCCCGGCGTGTGGCGCCCAACCCTGCCAGCACAAGCAGACTATCTGCTTCCCGGTTGTGGCAATATGAAGCCTTGGGTTGCTCCGGTCATTTCCTCTGTTTTACCGGTTGCACCTCTGGCCCTGGATAGTGCCGCCTATGCTGAACAGATGAATGAAACCAAACGTCTGGGCGGTAAAAACAGCACTGAAAGAACAGCAGACCAAACCGAAATCGCCTCCTTCTGGGCGGACGGTGCCGGTACTGCAACACCTCCCGGCCACTGGAACATGATTGCCCAGGGTTTGGTTGCCAGCCAAAACATGGGCCTGGCCGATAGCTTGAAAATGTTCACCGCGTTGAACTTTGCGATGGCTGATGCAGCAATCTCCGCTTGGGATGCCAAATGGAAATTTCATGTATGGCGCCCCATCACCGCGATTCGTGAAGCGGACACCGACGGTAACGATGCCACCGAAGCGGACGCTTCATGGGAACCGCTGCTGGCAACCCCTCCGTTTCCGGCTTACGTCAGCGGTCACAGCACCTTCAGTGGTGCCGGCGCTGCGGTGCTGAACAAGTTTTTCAAAGGTCGCAACATCCCGTTCTCCACCACCTCTGACGCGATGCCTGGCGTGACACGTTCGTTCAAAAGCTTCGACGAAGCTGCCAACGAAGCTGGACGCAGCCGTATCTACGGCGGAATCCATTTTGAAATGGATAACTCCGCTGGATTGGCGGCCGGCAAGCAAGTGGCGGATATGGCGTTCCAACGCCTCGGTTTTTAAGCCACACAAGAGGAAGAGATTTCAAAAATAAAAAAGGGGAGTCTGCCCATCAGCAGTCTCCCCTTTTATGTATCCAAAACGCTTGTTAGTGGGAGGACGATGTCTTATTGCGGATGTCGTTGACCTTCCAGTCGTATTCAAATTTGAAGTCGGATGAAATTTTCAGGGACACTTTGGAACGGTCGTTGAAATTCTCTTTGAGGTGGCGGGTTTTGATGTTTTGATCCCGCGCCTTGTCATCCACAAACGTGGCGAGGTAATCGCCGGCGCCTTTTTGTTTCAGCACGTTTTTGCCGTGGTCGTCAAAATCGCTGTAGTACCAGAAGACGATGGAATTGGCCTGCATGGTCTTGGGGTTCAGCATTTTGAACTGCTCATCGGTGGAGAGAAAGTTTTTCATGTTCTCGTCCAGCATTTTTTCCACTGTATCGGGACGGTAGGCGGTGTTGCGCACCGGCGGACAACTCAGGGCGGCGCAGTTGACCGCGGCGTGAATCCGAGGATCCAGGCTGGTCACCATCATATTTTTAAGGGCTCCGGAGGCATTTCTGCGCAGCAGCCCATGTTCGATATCGTCGAGATTGACGTCCTGCCCACCCAGTTTCACCTTGTATGAGCCGTTCCAGATATTGCCACCGGAGACCGAGATGTCGTTGATCTTCAGGGCGGTGAATGCCGCGCTGTCGACGGGGATTTTTTTCTCTTCAGCGTAACGCAGAAGGTTATACATCATGGTGGCGTTATAGAGGTTGATATAGGCGGCTTTTTTACTGGTGTCATCCAGGGACGCCAGGTTTTCATCTGCATAGGTATCGATGAAGGACTTTAGCGTATTTTTGTTGCGGGAGATTTCAACATAGTTCACCCCGCCATTGGGGGTGACGTATTTGGCAACCAATTCGTGCCAGCTATCGGTGGCTTTGGTGAGTTTGTCGGAAAAGCTTCCTCCGAATGCCGATCCGGCGGACAGCAGGAACAGGGTGACAAAGGCAAAATAGGTGCGACGCATCATGGTGATCCTCGTGGCAAAGTTGAAATGGGTATTTGTCCGGATCATTATCTTACCATAGCGGACCAGCAGACGCCGATGAAGGAATGATAAATTAATCGCGAAATACGAAAAAATATTGATAGTTAAGACTTAAGAACAAGTATCATCCACCCCAGAATTCTCACATTTTTCCGCCAGTAGCTCGATAGCCACTAGGCATTATTTTACAAATTTACGGATTATTTTGAACTCCGTGAGGGCACATGACGGTTTAAGGATGGAACCAGCTGAAAAAGTAGAGGGGGGCTTAAGGGAAAAATATCTACAGTTAGGCAATTGGGACCCTGACCGTTTTATCAGCGTAAATGTGCCTTTTGAAATGCATGAAATTTCCCTCGTTTTAGCTAACCTTCCGCATCCATGACGACTCGGTATTGGGCATATCTCTGAAAAAATCTAAGCTCCGGCCCCATACCTGTCGAAAGGAAGGAGAATCGGGATGCACCAGGATGGGACTTATGATTAAGGCAATGGGAATAATTTTATTGAGCTGGCAGTTGCTGCTGCCATCCGCGACGAGTCTCGGGGCGGATGACTCCATTCCGCTCCCGCAGATTTCCCAGCATTCCACGACGTTTGTGGAGGCCATGCAGGGAGACACTGTTGTACTGCAGGTGGATGCTTCCGGTCCGGGACTGAGTTATCGTTGGGCCACCAAGGGGGGTGTCATCTGCAAAACCATCCTGTGCCACATCAAAACTGCGGACATGGAACCCGGCAACCATGTGGTGGTGGCGCTGGTCTATAACCGTGGTGGGTCTCGGCATGTGAAATTTCAACTGCGGATCAAAGGCCATGATGATCCCACCATTGAGCCGCAACGGATTGAACCAGAGATGGTGGCATTTGAAACCGTCGATCCAGTGCAGGAAGAGGATGATCTTTATGCCTACGCGCGGGAGAAAGGCGCTTTTGCCTACCGCCAGAATAAAGTGGAGCGGCTTGGCAAAGCGCAACGTAGGCTGGACTGGGATGAAAAACTCACCGCCACACAGGGACTGGTGGCGTTTGGTAAAAAGCGGGACGAGGAGCACTATCTCATGCTCTCCGGCAAAGTCGCGCTGGAGTCCCTGGATAACGGTCGTCGGCAGATCCGCCTGGAAAAGGGCGTTTTACGCTCCCGTCAGTTGAATGCCGCCGATCCCTTCTGGGATATTTTACACGGGGAGTGGCTCCATCTGCGGGGTGACGAGCATATTGATATGATCATCAAGGTGGAGCGGGAGGGTCGTCGGGAGATGGTCCGCCTCTACGTATTGCGGGGCAAGTTGGATGTGCGCTGGAAATCACCAAACTGGCCCAAGGGTGCTCCTCCCTTTGAACGGTGGGGGCATGAATTGGGGGCGGATAGTGTGGTCGTGAAAGAAAAGGATGATGACGGACGAACCTGGTATCGTTGGCAGCTTCTTCCCGGCACCCATCTCGACCTTTATCAGGACCAGGATCAGGTGATGCAGGCAGAGCGCATCCGTCCGGGCGTCACCCAAGGGGTGATTGAACGCACCACACCGCAGTTTCTGGTGCGGGTGAAGGAAAACGATCCCCTGGATGACAAGGAGGCCTCAACCCATCTCCGCCCTGTGGACAAGCCGGATTCAGTGGATGATGCACTGGCTTTGGCGGATCGTGCCATGACGACGCAGGACTACTTCCTAGCTTTGGAATACCTGATTCCCTGGCGTAATAGCAAAACCCAACAGGCCAAAGTTCATCTCCTGATGGGACGGGCCTATTTGAATCTCGGTTTTTATTCCTATGCAGAAGTTTGGTTGCGACGGGCTACCGAAGCCAAAGGCACTCGCGACTATGGATCCTACTACCTCGGTATGACTTACTACGAACAGGAAAAGTGGGATGAAGCCTTTGAAGCTCTGGATCTATCCGATGATCCAGCGGCCATGCGCCAGCGGCGCTTTCTCTACAAGGGAATTGCAGCCCATCGCGCCCAAAGCAACGGGGAGGCAAGGATCGCCCTGATGCAATCCCTTTGGCATGATGGTGAAGAAGAAATCCACGATCAGGCCAAAAACGTTTGGGCTGACGTTGAACCTCACCGCAGGCAATGGTTGCATTTGCGCGTAGCCGCCGCACAGGATGATAACATTTTCCGGGTCCACCGCGATGACGAACGGCCATCCACCGCTCCGGGTAACCAAGCGACTGGGATGAATGCGGAGTTTAACGCCGGTTTCCATGCATGGGGGGGACAGCAGGCTAATCTAACCCTATCGCTGGAGGGGGATCATCAGGCCTGGCAAACCACCGGTATGGCTCCTTTTGGCATTTCCCGTCAAGCGGTGGGACTGACCTGGCAAGGGTGGGGTCTAGATCCCGAGGATGACGCGCGGATGCGGCATCGTTTCAGCCTTGGTCTTATGGGGGAAACTCTGGCCCTCGGTTCGGAAAAAACCCACCAGGGGGGCCGCCTACAGATGCAGTGGCAAGCTCATCATTGGTGGGGTCTGCCTATGCTGGCGGTGACACCGGGTGTCTTTGAGGATCCCCTGCCGGAACGAGACGATGGGTTTGATCCCCTGATGGGGGAGGTGGCGGGTGCCACGGATCGCTCAGCTCAAGATCTTCACGTGGCGCAGACTCTGGAACTGACGGAGGCCAATGGGGCCCACCCCATCGTAGCTAGCTTGAACTACCGCCTGGTCAAACATACGTCGGAAGATGTCCGAGCGGAAGATTTCACGGCCATGGGTTTTGCCCTGACTCGAAAGTTGGCCCCCTATACCCGGTGGGGTCTGATTGGACACATCCACTGGCAGCAGCGAACTTTTGCTGAAGCTGCGGATTCCCGCAAGGACCAGGTGATCGACGCAAGCCTGGGCCTTGAAGGCCGATTTTGGCCCGCCTTCGGCAGTTTCGCCGAAGCCAACATGGTCAGCCAGTCCTCCACCCGGCAATTGCAAAATTATAAAAATCTTTCGTTAAGAATCGGCGTTTTCATCGATCTATGATTTAAGACAAGCCTTGTCAGGCAAATTTGACCCACCCCGTCAATTTGGAATCTTGACCAAATTAAAAAAATCGGCTCTAATGATTAAGAGATAATCAGTCCAGAAAAAAAGTTTGACATTAGATCGGCTGGTCCGGTCCAATGGAGCCTATTCGAGCGCCAAGGATGGCGCTTGGGAGGCGTTCAACCCATCATTCATGCTAGGGAGTGGCCATGAAAAAGGTAGAAGCCAATCGGTATCCTCATTCTGCGACCCTGTTCCGGTTTTGCAAGGAAGCCTTGGAAATCCGCTATGAGGGGAATATCAAGGTGATCGATCAGGACGTGGGCGCTATTCTGGACTACGACCCCGCCGATTGCAGTCACTGGAAAAAAGGCAAAAAGAATATCCGCTCCCTGTCCACTCTCCGCAAGATTTCCGATCATCTGAGTATCGACGAACGCCTACTGATCGACATCGCCTCAGGCCGTGTGGGTCTGGAAGAGGCGGTTTTTGAATTCCGTGGCTACGGTTCTTTCACCCTCAATGGAAAATCCCTGGAAAACCTCAAAAAAGAATATTTCAAAAACCCCACCAAATGGCAGAAGGACGGGGTGGTTGCCTCCTTCGAAGAACTTTTTGACGTGAACCGCGCCGCCGTAACCCGAGTGGCTGAGGCTGTGCTGGAAAAAGGTCATTTCACCGAAGCCCCTGTCTACATCCCAGAGGTCTATCAGTTTTTTAATACCTCCATTCATCTAATCGCCGATACGAACCTGGCGCAGCCCATCGAAGTGATCCGGGAAGGGGACGGCGCCAGCCTGCAAACCACCGTGAAATATCAAAACCATGAAATGCGCCCCTACGTGCGCTTTCTCCTGGCCAAAGAACTGTTTAAGCACCTGGCCCGCTCTGGCAACGAAGTGGCGGCTCGCTTCAAAGAGGTACCCGACGAAGTGTTGGACATCCAAGCCAATATTTTTGCCGGCATGCTGTTGATCCCCGGCAAAATGCTGCGTCTGGAGGTTGAAAAAATCGACAGTTCATTGGATATCGTCAGCCAGCTTTCAGAAACCTTTTGGGTGTCCAAGGCTCTGATGAACCAAAGGCTGCGGGACTATCTGGAAAATTTGACCTGAAGTCACTTTTTTAGCGGGTTGAATCAGGCAGGGCTAACCCCCTGCCTTTTTTTGTGTTTCGTAAACTTTATTCCGAAAGGGAAAGTATTGAAACCATAGGAAATACCACCATACCCTTAAGTTTCCCCCCTAAACCCCGAAAAGCTTCCTGAATTCTTGGCAAAGGATCCGATGACCTTCATCGGGATTGTAACACCAGGCTTCCAAAGGAAACAGGATATGGGTAAGCCCTTTCAACTGCAAAACGGAACGGTCCTTTTGTCGATCGAGGCGCCGGGAGGGCTTTATAACTCCACCCAGCTCAAGAAAATTGCCACCCTCTGCGATCAGCAACTGGCTCTGGTCCGTGCCACGGAAGACCAACGCATCGCCCTGTTTGCAAAAGAGGACCATGCGGCGCAAATTCAGAAAGAATTGGAAACCGTCGGATTAGGAGTGCGACATTACCAGGACGGGCTTCATGGCGCTGTTTCCTGTTTGGGTAAGTTGTGTCCGGATCATGAGCAGGACGCCATGGGTGCGGCGATGGAAATCGCCAAGGAGCTGAAAGACATGCAGGTCAGCAACTGCGTGAAGGTCGGCATCAACGGCTGCCAGAAATGCTGCGTACCCTGCCATACCCTTGATCTCTCCATCGTGGGTGATGTGAGTGGATACCGCCTGAGTCTAGGGGGCAAAACCTCGCAGATTCCGGAAATGGCCTCCTACCTTGCGGAAGGCGTGCCGGCCTCCAAACTGCCCGGCTATGTCAAACAGATTGTCAGCCTCTACAACAAGCATGCGGAAGAGGGTGAATCCCTGCATGAGATGATGGATCGTGTGGGGGCCAGTGATTTTGTGCGTGCGCTGGCGCCCTACAGTCAGGACGCCGCTGACAGCGGTGATCCGTTTGGGAGCGCCGGGACGGAAGCGGAAGATCTGAGCTTAAACGATACTCCTACCGCGGAAGATGACCAACTTGAAATGGATCTTTCGGGAGGTGGTGAGGACGCCGATGATTTGTCCATGCTGGAAGAAACCCCCGCATCAGGTGACCTGGCTGCTGACGCGGATCTGGATTCCGAGGAATTGGATAGTATGGAAGACCTCGGTGAACAATCCATGGCTGCAGACGGCACTCTGGGTGAATCAGCTGAAACCGGGGACGAATTTGCCAGCATGGACGACGTGATGCTGCACGACGAACAACTGGGCGAGGGTGTGGACCTTGATCCCAAGTCCTTTGCTGCAGACGACGACTTAGAAACGCATGTTCCCATTCGGGACGAGGAATTAGTGAACGATGACGTCATCCTGGCGGATGAGCCGCAATTGGATGAAATGAACGACGAGGGATTTTCCAGCGATGCGGGCATGGTGGAAAATCTGGATGACTTAGCTTCGGACCTGACGGAAGACCTCGTGGCAGAGGATGTTCCGGCTCCGCAGCCGGT
>JAKQGS010000513.1 GCA_029556045.1 Pseudomonadota bacterium
CACAACTGCATGCAGCCCCATGGTCCGGAAGCCAAGGCCTACATGGAAGCCATCGAGGCGCCGCTTAAGCCGGTTTACCAGGGCAATACCCTGGCGTTCATGTTTGAGTCCGCCTATCCCTACCGGCTTTCCCGTTATGCCCTGGAAGGTTCGTTCCTGCAGAAAGATTACCAGAAGTGTTGGAACGACATTCCCCGCACATTTCATGCGGAGCGCCCCTGACGAATTTTCCCGCAGGGACGGGACCAGATGGTGTGAGTGATTTGACGGCGGTATTTTTCTCCAGCCCGGGCCAGCCCGGGTCATGCTGAGTGGCTTATGATTGTGGTGGTTGCGGAAAAACCTTCGGTGGCGCGGGATCTGGCCCAGGAATTGGGGGCGAGTCAACGCGGCGATGGGTATTTCGCGGGGGGAGGCTACTATGTCACCTGGGCCATCGGCCATCTGGTGGCACTGGGGGAACCTCATGATGTCAATCCTGCCTGGAAAAACTGGAACCTTCAGGATCTACCCCTTCTACCGGATCGCTGGCCCCTGATGGTTGTGGAACAGACACGGGGACAGTTTAAGATCCTGCAGCAGTTGCTCAACGAGACACAGGTGAGTCAGGTCATCTGCGCCACGGATGCCGGGCGGGAGGGCGAGCTGATCTTTCGTTATATCTACGAAGCTGCCGGATGCCAAAAGCCGGTGCAAAGGCTGTGGATATCCTCCCTTACACCTGAAGCAATTCGGGCTGGGTTTGCGTCGCTGCAGCCCTCTTCGATCTATGATGGGTTGGCCGATAGCGCCCGGGGGCGTAACCAGGCGGATTGGCTGGTGGGCATTAATCTCTCCCGTCTTTATTCTTTGTTGGGGCGCGATCATCTCAGCGTGGGACGGGTGCAAACACCAACGCTGGCGATGGTGGTGGCGCGGGAGCGGGAGATTCTGGATTTTGTGCCACAGCCTTATTATGAGGTTGAGGTGACCCATCAGACACAAGCCGACGGGGTTAATGATGGCGCAGACATGGTGTCCCGCTTGTTTCAACCGGACATCGCCTATGATGGCGATGCCTGGAAAAAGGGTCAGTGGAAAAATCCCGCCCGTTTGATGGAAGCCAGTCGATGGGATGATGAAAGGCATGTGCGTGAGATCATCCTGCCGCGGTGCGAGGGGGCCACTCTGGAAGTGGTCGCGGTGGAACATAAGAAAAACCGCATGGCACCACCTCTGCTGCCGGACTTGACAGAATTGCAGCGGCAGGCCAACCGTTTATTTGGCTTTAGCGCGCAGAAAACCCTGGATGTGGCGCAGGAACTCTATGAACGTCACAAGTTGATCAGTTACCCACGGACCGACAGCCGCTACCTGCCCGAGGATGTGGCGTCCCGATTGCAGCAAATCATGTCTCCCCTGGTGGGGGATTATCCGGTGGAACCGGAGATATTGGCCCGTTCTCCCGGCAGGCGTTTTGTTCAGGACAAGGGTGTGACGGATCACCACGCCATCATTCCGACGGGACAGCTTCCCCGTTCGCTGAGATCTGGATCCGATCAAGCGAAGCTGTTTGATCTGATCTGCCGGCGAACGTTGATGATGTGGATGGGGGATTGTGAGACATCCTCCACGACGGTGATTTTGACCACCATGGATCAGCAGGCACCACCCATCCACGCATGGACCCGGGGTACAGTGACTCTGGAGGAGGGGTGGAAAAAACTGGAGATTAAATTCCGCAGCCGTAAAAATACTGAAGAAAGTGCGGGGGAGGACAGCCGTGAGGCGATCCCATCCCTCAAACGTCAGGATTTGAGAACCGTCGTGTCGGCGGAGTGCCACAGCCGCGAGACACAACCCCCTGACCGCCTGACAGAAGCGGCATTGCTAACCGCCATGGAAAGCGCCGGAGCACGGGTTGAGGACAAAGAGTTGGCAGATGCCATGCGGGAGGGCGGATTGGGCACCCCCGCCACACGGGCATCCATTATAGAAACACTGCTGCATCGTGGATTTATGGAACGGAAGGGCAAGTCCCTGGTCCCGACACCCAAGGGCATGCAACTGATTGCCACCGTCCACCCCGATATCAAGAGCCCCGCTCTAACCGGTGAGTGGGAATTGATGCTCAGTCGCATCGTGCGGGGCAAGTTGTCGTTGACACAGTTCTCCCGGCGCATTCGCAAATTCGTGGCGGATATCGTCAAGGATGTGCAAGCGGCTCCGGAGGTTGTGCAGGAATCCCTGGCGTCTGCGGTTTATGGGGAAGAGGATCTTGAGCGTCTGGTGCGGGAGAGGTTTGGTCATGACGGGTTTCGGCCGCATCAGCAAGCGGTTTGCGCCGATGTGGTTCAGGGTCATGACGTTTTGCTGGTGATGCCTACCGGGGCCGGGAAGTCCCTCTGTTATCAGTTGCCCGGTGTGGCGCGGGGGGGAACCACGATCGTCATCAGTCCCCTCATTGCCCTGATGGAAGACCAGGTCCGGAAACTTCAGGAACTGGGATTTCGCGCCGAGCGCATTCATTCGGGCCGGGATCGCCAGGATTCCCAGCAGGTCTGCCGTGCTTATATCAGCGGGCAACTGGATTTTCTTTTTGTGGCACCGGAACGACTGGCGGTTCAAGGTTTTGTGCCTCTTTTAGCGCAAAGGCGTCCGGCTTTGGTTGCCATTGACGAAGCCCACTGCATCTCCCATTGGGGACATGACTTTCGGCCGGACTATCGCATGTTGCGGGAGCGCTTGCAGCCATTACAGCCAGTCACCACGATTGCCATGACCGCCACGGCCACACCGCTGGTGCAGCGGGATATTGTGCAGTCGCTTGGTTTAAACGATCCCCACTTGCATATTCACGGGTTTCGGCGCACCAATCTGGCCATCGAAGTGGCGGAGGTGCCCATCAACGATCGGCTGGCCATTATTCGCCAGCTGTTACAATCGCCGACCCGTCGTCCCGCCATTATCTATACGCCGACCCGCAAGCAGGCGGAGGAGTGGGCCGATGAACTCAAAGGAAAGATCCAGGCCATGCCCTATCATGCGGGGATGATGCCCGACCGGCGAAAGGCGGTGCAGGATGCTTTTGCGGGCGGCACGTGCGACGTGATTGTGGCCACAACGGCTTTTGGCATGGGTATCGACAAGGGAGACATCCGCACGGTTATTCACACGGCCCTGCCGGGCAGCCTGGAAGGTTATTACCAGGAAATTGGGCGGGCGGGGCGCGATGGCGCACTGGCGCGGGCTATTCTCCTTTATTCGTTTGCGGACTTGAAGACTCAGGAATTCTTTCTCAAGAAAAACTATCCGGAAATGGTGGATCTGCAGCGGGTGTTGTCGCACATACCCAAAGATGGGGTGGAAAAAGACGCGCTTGGAAATCTATTCGATCCCATGACCCTGGACAATATTCTGGAAAAGCTGTGGATCCACGGTGGCGTCGCCCGTGGGGTGGGGGACATGTTGACGCCAGGCCCCAATCCTCGGTGGGCTGAAGCCTATGCCGATCAGAGGGATTATAAAAAGGAGCAATTGGACAGGGTCGAACGTTATGCCAAACGTCAGAACCACTGCCGTATGCTGTCCCTGATGGAGCATTTCGGCGATCCGGATGCGGGTGATAAGAGTTGCCAAATTTGTGATGTTTGCGCTCCTGCCGCCACCCTGGTCAAAAAACAGCGGGAGATATCCGGTGAAGAGTGTGACCAGGCATTAGAGATTCTATCTTATCTGGAACAGGAAAAACGGGCATCCAGCGGCCGGTTGTATCGCGATGTTTTTGAAAAAGAAGGGATTCACCGCGATCAATTTGAATCCCTCCTGAGTGCGCTGCAGCAGGCTCGATTGGTGGAGATCCGAAATATGACCTTTCGCAAGAACCAGTATGATGTGGGGTACCAGGAAGTTTCACTCCCTGTGGGGTACTCACCACCACAGAGGCAGAAATTGGAGCGGTTAATGGTGGTGATGACCGCCACACCCAAACGAAAGCCCAAGCTACCCACTGGCAAAGCGGGATCGCGGGGGAAATTCTGGGGGCGACAAAACCGGAGTGCCCGATGAAAAATGCATCCACACAACTCAATCTGAAAAATGTTCTGGCGACGCTGCAAAATGCGGAGATCTTTCGTGCGTCTGGTGGCGCCTGGTTAAAGGAAAAACCCCTGGAAATAGCCCCCAATCTGGAAAGGGTTCAGCCGGGGACGGTTTTTTTAGCCTACAAAGGTGTCCGCTTTGATGGCCATGCGAATATTCCCGAAGCTATCAATCGTGGGGCCAGCGCTATTGTGCTGGATGATCCGGCCGCTGTATCTCAATGTGGCAAGACACCCTATGCGCTGGTGGACTCAAGTCGCGAGGCATGGCCATGGCTGGCGGCGCAGAGATGGGGCAATCCCCAAAATGATCTGCAAATGGCGGCCGTGACTGGCACCAATGGCAAGACTTCGACCGTTTGGATCATAAAAGAATTACTCCGGGTCAGCGGCCAGCACTGCCTTGGTTTGGGAACGATCGGGGCCTTTCTTGGGGATGAAAAGCGGGAGACCCAGCATACAACCCCCGATCCAGATGAGTTATTCGGCCTGCTCCAATGGACCCGGGAAAAGAAAGCTCGTTTTGCCGCCATGGAGGTTTCATCGCATGCTCTGATGCAGCATAAGTTGGGCCCCATTCGTTTTGATGGCGCAGTAATCACAAGTTTCTCGCGGGATCATTTGGATTTTCATGGAACGATGGAAGAATACTGGAACGCCAAATGGCAACTGTTTGAAAGATATCTGCGAGGTCCCGGCTGCTTAAGCTGCGTGTGTGATGATATTGCGGGGCATCTGCGGCGTATGCCCCCCATCGGTAAATCATTGTGGTACGGGATAGCTCGTGCCGGCTCTGAACCCCGTTATCAGTTTAAGGTGCATGAGTCCCACCCGGGAGGAACCCGCCTGTCCGTGCGAGATGATCGCGGGAATACCCGTACGGGTAGTATTGCGTTTTTTGGTGATTATGCGATTAAGAATTTTGTGGCTGGTCTGATGATTGCAGATCACTTCCTGCAGTCTCCGGTGGATCCTTTGCTTTGGGGCAAAGTGCGGTCTGTGCGGGGGCGTCTGGAGCCGGTCTGGGCCCAGGATCCCCATCGGCCTATGGTGTTTGTGGATTACGCCCACACCCCCGACGCACTGGAAAAGGTCCTGACCCTTCTGAAACAACAGGTTATGGGTAAACTCTGGGTTGTTTTTGGTTGCGGGGGCGATCGTGATCATGGCAAACGATCCTTGATGGCTGCCGTTGCGGAAAAGATCGCCGACCGGGTGATCGTCACATCGGATAATCCCCGCACCGAATCACCCGAGCAGATCATCGATGAGATCGTGGCGGGGTTTCGCAAACCCGCAGCAGTCAAACGTTTGGTTGATCGGACTACCGCCATCCGTTGGGCTATCGGTCAGGCGGAAGCGGATGATATTGTACTCATCGCGGGAAAAGGACATGAGGAATATCAAATCATCGGCACGGAAAAGTTGCCGTTTGACGACCGGCAGGTGGCCCGAGAGAGCTGATCGGTAAACTGATCAGAGTACCTGGAACTCAATTCTAAACAGTCAAAGGACGGATATATGGGGACAAGACCATCGTTTCAAGAGATTTATCTGGAGTTGGCCTTCAGCTTGGCGCGGCGCTCCACCTGCAGCCGACTCAAGGTCGGGACAGTTATAACCAGCACGGATTTCCGCAAGGTTTTGGCGGTTGGGTATAACGGTAATGCCACAGGTCTCCATAATAGCTGCGACCGGGATGAGCCGGGAAACTGCGGGTGCCTGCATTCGGAAGAAAATGCTGTCATAAACTGCGATAGTCCCCGCAGTGTTGAAAAATTTGTATTTGTGACCCATCTGCCCTGTGTGGCCTGTGCCAAACGATTCATCAATCTCGGCAATGTCAAAAAAATATTCTATGCAGTGGACTACCGCAAGCAGGATTCTCTTGGGCTGTTTGAACAGGTGGGCATTCAGGTGGAAAAAGTGGCGACGAACATGACTGTGTCTTCCGGTTCAAATTCAAGCTGACCGCGGAATGCATTCTCTTTCCTGCTTTGATTTTAGGCAATATTTGATACGTCGATGGCGTGTGCAGACGCTATATTTAGTGTGATTGAAGATACCCGAGACACCATGCTGTAATTTTGCCCAACTCGGTTAACATTTTGAAAATAATGAATAAAATACACACATCCTCCCGCGTTATCCACGAAGATTGTGGATAACTCCTGCCCGCAAATTGTGCCATTGCAAATCCGTTGCCTTGTTTTCATAATACTCTATCGATCCAAAGGACGTTTCGATTCGCTACCCGGACAATGGTCCCGATTCGCATGAAAGGATTACTGCGATGTTGATACCGTGGGGCAGGGCAACCATCCTGTGCTGTCATTTTTTGATACTGACAGCATGCGGAGGCGCGCCTATTGGTCGCACGGACCATCCGGAGCGCATGCCGGAACTGGTGTTTGCCGGAGATGGTGAGGATGCCACCGATGAGGTGATTCCCAACAGCTATATCGTGGCATTTCGGCCTGATATCTCGCCGACGATGGCACTGCACAGCAGTTCATTTTTGCAGGAAACCAAAAATCATTTTCAATATCTGCAGCCCCTTCAGGAAGACCCCGGTATAACGAATATGGATTATCTGGCCAGCCTCGATCTGCGAGCCGGACTGCAAAAAGATTCTATGACGATAGATCCTCCCAAGACACTGCAGTTCGCCCTGCAGGCTAATGATTTTGATCCTGTTCCTGCAGCTATCGTCAAGGTGGATTTTGTTGATGATCTTTCGGCGCAGACAACCCTGCGTGAATGGTTGGATCAGGGTAAAATCTGGTATGCAGAACCCAACTATATAAGCCAGTTGTCGCAGGATGCTCAGTCCTTTGAGGAACTTGCCACCGCTTACGAGGCCACAGCTCCCGCCGCACCCTGGTTCAGCCAGATTAAATTGGTGGAAGGTTTAAAAGCCATGCACGAGTTGGGGGCAAAACTCGATCATGCACCCCTGGTCGCGGTTATGGACAGCGGCATCGATTATCTGCACCCATTTCTGAAACCAAGGATTTTTGAAAATACCAACGGCATCAATCTTGCGGGCTGTCGCAATGACCAATTTGGTTGCAACACCACCCAAAACAGCAAGGGTGTCCTGGGAAATGGGGATGTCTGGCCGAGCGGAGTCGGCGGACCGGGAACTGCCTGCCCGGAAAAAGGGTCGTGCAATCACGGCACCCATGTAGCGGGAATTATTGCATCCAGTCTTCAAGAGTCCTTCGGGGGCATCTGCCCGGTTTGTCAAATCCTGCCGGTACGCATTGTCGGCAGAACGGCGAGGGGGGAGGGAACGGAAGATGGCATCATAGATTCATCGATCATCGCGGGTTTTTCGTATGTTTCCCGGTTTAAAAGCGGTGGCGAGGCGGCTATCCGCGTGGTGAACGCCTCGTTTGGCAAGTTTCAAAGGTCCCGCAGCGTGGAGCTTTTAATCCGTTCCCTGAGATCCCTGGGTGGTGGGGTGCTGGTGGTGGCGGCGGCGGGTAACGAAGATACGATGAAGCGGCAATATCCCGCGGCATTTAATGACGTGATCGCAGTGGCCAATATCGACGCACAGAGCGGCGTCAAACGTCCCACCTCCAACTTCGGGCGGTGGGTTGATATCGCGGCCCCCGGGGGTGACTCCGGAGCATGCGCCGCGGCAGGGGGCTCAGGCATTTTGTCAACCATTCCCGGAGATAGCAATATCAAGTGCTCGGAGGGGACATCAATGGCCTCTCCCGTTGTGGCCGGGGTTGCTGGATTATTATTGGCCTTTAATCCGCAGATGGGATTTGATGAGCTGAAGAACCGCCTGATTGGCACAGCGGATCCTGGTATGTATGAACAGCCGGACAATCGCCCCTATTATCCCAATCTTGAAGCGGAACGATTTCCCATTCCATTATTGGGTGCGGGTATCGTTAACGTCGAGAATGCGGTGCGGGGCACAGTGCCGGATAGCAAACCTATATCGGAAGCCCTCAAACGGGTGACCGGGGAGTGTGGTGTGGTCCGCGATCGGGCTGCGGCATCAATGACCTGGCTGTGGATCATATGGTTCTTGCCCTTGGGGTTGGTGGTGCTTTCAAAAAGACTTTTTAGTCGATAAGGATAACAGAGTGCATGGATAGTGAATTGTTGGAACAAAGGGTCAAGGCCGTTTCGGCGCAGATGGAACGGCTTCTGGCGGTTATGAGTCAGCGCATCGTTGGGCATCGGCATGCCACAGAACGACTTTTGATCGGCCTGATAGCAGAGGGCCACGTGCTACTGGAGGGTATGCCCGGCCTGGCCAAAACAACCGCAGTCAAGGCTCTTGGAGAGTCATCTGATTTGCGGGTCAGCCGCATCCAGTTCACACCGGATCTCCTGCCTGCAGATGTGGTGGGAACACAGATCTATGATCCAAAACAGGGCGAATTTAAAGTCAAGCGTGGACCGATCTTTGCGAATCTCGTGATTGCCGATGAAATCAACCGGGCTCCCGCCAAGGTTCAGTCAGCCCTTCTTGAAGCGATGCAGGAACGGCAAGTAACTCTGGGAGACGAGACTTATCAACTGGAAGAGCCCTTTTTGGTCATGGCCACCCAGAATCCAGTTGAGCAGGAGGGAACCTATCCCTTACCGGAAGCCCAGACCGATCGCTTCCTGTTTAAGGTACGGGTGAATTACAATACCCCGGAAGAAGAGGTCGAGATCATTTCCCGCATGGTTCAGCGGCAGCAGCCCACGCTACCCAAAGTTCTCACACGGGAGCAGATTCTTGACGCCCGGCGGTTGGTTGACGAAATCCGGGTATCAGAAAAAATCAGACGTTATATCGTGGACCTGGTATTTGCCACCCGTGATCCACAAAAATATGGTTTGCCTGAAATGTCCCGCTGGATACAGTTTGGAGCCAGCCCCCGCGCATCGATCAATCTGGAAAAAAGCGCTCGCGTGCTGGCGATCATGGCTGGTCGTACTTTTGTGACGCCGCAGGACATCAAAGATGTTGCGCTCGATGTCATGCGCCATCGCATCGTTATGACATACGAGGCCGAAGCCGACGAGATCAGCAGTGATACCGCCGTGCAGAAAATCCTTGACCGTATCGATGTGCCATAAGGAGACAAAGGTTGAACGGTAACACCAAAGCATCTTCCGCTCCTCCCCATGATTTAATTGAACTGACACCTCTGACTCCGCTCTGGGTATACGGGGTGGCGGCAGTCATTAGTCTGGGAGTTGTGGCTGCGGTGGGGTGGTATTTGTGGCGTCGTCATCTGCGAAATAAATCTTATCCGGCGGTGGTTTCCTCCGATCTTCCGGGTTTACGGGTGGAGGATCCGCGGCAGCGTTTATTGCGTAATCTCTCTCTCCTGCAACCGGTCGAGCCATTTGATGCGGTGGCTCAGATGCAATATTTTTCCGCATTGACGCTATATTTGCGTGAAGCCATTGAATTGCGCACGACCATTCGCGCCACCGATATGACCGTCAATGAGCTTCACCCTTATTTGGAACGCAGCCCCTTTTTGGAAGAAGAGGAGCGTTACAATGTTTTGAGTTTTCTGGATAAAGCCGATCGCATCAAATTTGCAGGAGAGGCTGTGAGTTTGACCGAGGCTGAAGCGGCTCGCCGCAAAGCCATGAAGTGGGCGGAGAAGTGGTTAAATGCCCATATCTCGTCGTTATGAGAGGATGAGCTTCGCGTGCGAAAATTCGTGCTGCAAGGAATACTGGTGATGGCGGGTCTGGGTATGCCTCAATCGGGTTGGGGCGCCGGGCAGCGAGACGCATACCGTCGTTTTTCGGAAGGGGACTTCGGGGGGGCGGTGAAAAAGTTTGAGGAAATCGCTCAGAAAGAACGAAACTTCGACAATCTTTTTAGTCTGGGTGTGGCCCAATATCGTCATCAGCAGTACAAGGAAGCGCTGGAATCTTTTTCTGCTGCCGCATCCATGGGCAACCCCGCAGAAAAATCTCGAGCCCTCTACAACAAGTCACTGGCGGAAATCAAACTCAATGCCATGGATGATGCTCAGAAGTCCTTACAGGAGGCTCTCAGCTATGACCTGGAAAATCAAGCGGTGCGGGAGAACTTGGAATGGGTTAACCAGCAGATAAAAAACCAGCTACCCTCTGATTCCCCCCAGCAAGCGGAGGGGAATGATCCTCAGCCAAAAGAACAGAACCAGGGCGAAAACCAGGCTGGACAGTCCAAAGATTCCGAAGATCGGCAAAATAGCCAATCAGGGGACGGTCATTCATCCCAGGATCAGGAAAAGTCGGCGCATAATTCACCGAACGGCAAAAAAGCAGAGTCGCCGCAGTCCCCGAAGGGGTCTATGGCGGACAATCATTCCAGGAATCCGGAAGAAAGTGAACAGCAGAAAAATTCTCAGGGGCAAGGGGCCTCATCCTCCGACGAAAAATCAGGGAACACTCCTCCTGATAACCAGCAGGCAGGTTCCGCAGGTGCGCAAAACCAGGCGTCAGGAGGCAATCAGGATGGGGCTTCGAAGAATCAAGCTACAGGTGCCGATGGTAAAGTTTTGGACGGAAAAAAGGTTTTAAGTCGGGAGGCGGTGCAGCGTTTGCTGCGAAGCGTCGATGATCGAATTGGTCAGCGGGTGGTTCCCATCGATCCTAGGGACCAACCCCAGCAGCAAAACAATACCAATGACTGGTGACAGAATGATACATACCATGATCCGTTTGTTTTTGGTTGTGATGACCATGATGGTGGCCCCCGATGCCTGGAGTGGCACACTGGTGGGGGAGTTGGATCAGTCCAGCGGAACCACCGATGACCAGTTCATCTATACCTTGACAATTCAGGGGGCTGCTAAGGATAAGCCGCAGTTTCCCATTGTGCCGGGGCTTTCTGTGCAGGCCGCCGGAACCTCTCAAAATGTGTCGATCGTCAATGGCCAGATGAGCCGAGAGGAACAGCATCAATTTGTGATCACCGCAGAAAAGCCGGGCCAATACACCATTCCTTCCATTGTTATGGAAGTGGATGGTGAAAAGCTTCAGACCTTGTCGTTACCCCTCAAGATTGCCGCACCAACGGGGGGCGCCGCCGTTCCGGACGGGGGGCAGGCTCCTCTGGTGTTTTTGGAGCGGGAAGTCAGTCGGAGTGATCCATACCTGGGAGAGCCTGTGACTGGAACCGTGCGCATCTATCACCGGGTGAACCTTTTACAAGCCAATGGGGAGCCACAAGCCGCTGCGTCTGTTCGTCGTATCCCCATCGAAGGGGAGCGGGAATACCAAAGGGTTGTTCATGGCGAGACCTACCGGGTCATTGAAATCAAAGAAATTCTGGTGCCTGGGGAAGCGGGTACTATCACTCTCAGCCCCTTTGGACTGCAGGCCGTGATGCAGGCTCCCATGGATAGTGCCTCCCGGCGCCGGGGATTGATCCCGGACTTTTTTGGCCAGGGGCGGCGAATTCAGAAGAAATTTCATTCCAACGAGGTCACCCTCAATGTCAAACCCTTGCCCAATGAGGGACGGCCGGCTTCGTTTACGGGATTGGTCGGTCAGTTCAGTCTGGAAGGACAACTGAGCCAAAACCAGATCAAAACAGGTGAATCTGTAACCCTGAGCCTGCGATTGCATGGACAGGGGGTAATGGAGGGGATGGGGGATTTGACCTTGCCGGTTCCCGGATCCGTCAAAGTCTATCCGGACAAACCAACGGAACAACAGAATATTACTCCAGACGGCAGCATCATCAGTGAAAAGATTCTGAAATTTGCGTTGGTGCCACAGGTACCGGGAGAACTCAAGCTTGGGGTGGTGGAGGTTGGTCTATTCGATCCGATAAAGGGACAGTATGAAATTTTAACCTTTGACCCAGGGACTCTGGTGGTGACGGGGGACCTCATCGCGGGTTCTGCTTCACAAAAGGGCCGCGCCGGCGAAGCAGCGGCGGACAATGGGACTCCCCCTCCCAAGGTTCAAACCCTCAACGAAGATATTCTGCCCTTGCATCCGGTCAATTTAAGCTCCCGAGGCCATTGGTCTGATCAGGACAGTACCTGGGGATTCCTGGTACTGGGGGCCGGCATGGTGGTGTTTTTTGCCGGATTGGGACGCCAAATCACCCAATCGTTGGGGCCGCAGCGGATCAGCGGACGGCGACGCTCCCAGGCCCGTCGGCGTTTTCTCAAAAGTCTGCATGCACAGCCGCGGGATGGAGCACCCGAAGAAGGTGTTGCGAATTTGGTAAGAGCGCTCAAAACTTTTCTGGGGGATCGCTTCGATGAGGTGGTTACATCACAGACAGGTTCTGAGATAGTTACGCATATGCGCGACCGTGGTCTGCCGGAGCAGTTCTTGACCCGTACCCAGAAACTTTTTGAACGTATTGATGCCCTGCAATTTGGCGGACATGCCATCACCGCAGCAGAGATGGTTGAACTTCGGGTTGAAGCCGTGGCCATCATAGAAGATGTGGAGAAAACATGCGGCAAACATTAGAAGTCATTTCTAAACTTCATCTGCGTTGTGTTCTTTGTCGCGGCGGTGCTCATTTACCGGGGTCTAAACTGCGCGCCGCCGCTCATCGACTCCTAGCATCTGAGGTTAATAATTGTTTTCTAACGATTCTGGTACCAATCGTAATTTTGCTGGCCTCCGGGATGGCGACAGCGCAAACAGCCGGGATCGAGAACGATGAGACACAAAGC
>JAKQGS010000302.1 GCA_029556045.1 Pseudomonadota bacterium
CCATAACATCGCAAAGATGCCGCAGATGCTCATAAACCGCCGGCGCCATGGCGATCTCAGCCTTCTGCGCCTTCTGGGGTGATACCGCCACTCCGCGCATCAGCTTGAACGATACTTTAAAGTCGCGCAAAACCCGCTCGGCGGATTCCACAACCATCCACAACTTAGCGTCGGCGGCCTCCTTCTGCACGCGGAAGAGGTAATCCCGCCGTTTGTGCTGCCCTGAAGCAAGCAAATAGCGGCCAAACCACAAACGCGCATAAAGATGAGCCACTTGATTGCCTGCGGCGAGAGCACCCCGCAGTGCATGATCGTACAACTGCTTCGTCTTTTTGTTTTGTCCCGACAATTCTGCCAGACGAGCCTGCAGCAGGAGGGGAAGCGGTCGCCGCGAGCGACGTCCAAACCGGCGCAGGGATACCTCCAGGGATTCGTACACCCTTCTTTCGCCATCAACTCCGATCAGGCTGCGTTTATTTTCGTGGTAGTAGAGATCTAGAAACACCAGGCAGAAGAAACCTAAAAAGTCTTCTTCATAGGGGTAAAGGAAGGGCCCTCCTTTGTTCATGAGAAACATACGGACCAGCATCACGAAACTGCGGCGTACATGATCCACTTCGCCCTTGGCGAAAGCAATGATACATTGGATCACCATCATAAACATATCGTCGCCGCGGCCGCCAACCTCCTTGCGCCGTTTGAGGTATTCCGACTGGGCAATGATGCCGCTGCGCCCGTCTTCCAGAAGCAGACCAAAGAGGTAGAAGGCAATCCCCTTGGGGTTGATCCAGTTGCGGGTGGGTATTAGAGGCGGCAGACTCATACGCATGCGTTCAAGCCGGCGAATATTGCCCTGAAAAAGTTCTGTTTGCATCAGATACACGAACCCGATGCTATAAGTGATGCGATCGTCGCTGACGGGTATTTTATCCAACGCGGCTTTCACGCTGGCTCCCACTTCATCGTTTTTGCCCTTGTAATGATCCAGCGTCAAGGCCCGCTGCAACAGCAGATAAGCATAAATATCGTCATATCCCAATGATCGCGCCACATCCATGGCGATATCTACAATTGCAAAAGCCTGCCGCAAAAAGCCTACCATGCCCAAAATAATGGCCCGATCGCCAACTGTCTTTAAAATAGTCCGCGCTGACGCCTTCCCTTGTAGACAGGCCAGATAAGCCTGATCGTGATGGGCAAAGCTGATTCGAGGATCCACCTGAAGGTTCAAGGTTTGCATCAGATGATAGAGGGTCAACGGGTCGGTGTTGGAACGGGCATCCTGCTCCCCCGCCTTTTTACCAACCACAAAAGCTTTTTTAGCCAATTGGTACAAGCGTCCATGTCCCAGCCATTCCAACACACCGTCGAGACCAAGCCGCGCCACGGCCACGGTGTTAGCGAAGCCATGCACGATGGGCAATTCCAATTTCATTCGCCGCATCGCAGCGGTTATCTCGCGGGAGGGTTGCGTGATCTGACCACTGACGATCTGCAGATGATTGAGCTTGTAGGCCACCGCAGTAAAAGTCTCCGCGGAAACGGGGCAACTCAATACTTTACGGTAGAGGTTAATGGCATCCTTCAGATGACGTTGATGGACCGAGACATCCGCAAGCCGTTCCATGACGGTAGCGCGGAGTTGCCGCGTGGTATCGGATTCGTCCAGGCTGTCCAACAGGCGGAAAGCGTTTTCCAGATAACTCTGAGCCGATGCCCAGGATTCCGCATCCATCGCTTCACCAGCAGCCGCCATATTGTGGTGGATACCACGCAGCGCCAGCGATGCTTCTACCTGTCCCTCCCTGGCACCGGCCTGATTGATATGGTGAGCCAGGGTAAAGATGGTTTTGGAGCCTTTGCGTACAATGGAGTTTTCCAAACGCATTGCGATCAATTGGTGCAGCTGTTTCCGACGCTCATGGGGAATGGCATCCTGAATCGCTTCCCGTACCCGCATGTGGGAAAAGATAAATGACTTTCCCAGGTGTTTGAATTCCTCGTCATCGGCGGTACGCGATATCAGTCCCTCCTGAATGGCCCGTTCCAGAGCTTTCATGGCGCCCGTAGGCCGGATGGCGGGATCACTGAGCAACAGTTCAAACTGAAACACGGTTCCCACGGTGGCCGCCACCTCCATGACCGCACGATCCTGCGGGTGGAAATTCTGAATCCGCGTCAGGGTCAGGTCGACGGAGTCCAGGTTGATATTGCTGGCTTTGATGCGTTCGACGTCATAATACCACTGCTGGGTTACCTCGTCGAAAAAGACCAGTTCCATGGCCACCAGCGTCCGCACCAGTTCCACCAGATACATGGGATTACCAGCGGAACGTCCATACAGGTAGTCAATGAGTTCAGAATTGAATTCCTGCTGGGAATTCAAAATCTCCGTGGTCAGATTCCGTGTCGCCTCACGATCCAGAGCCTCAAGCTCAATCTCCTGGAAACGGCGTTTGAGCTTACGGAATTTTTCCAAAAACTGCGCGAAATCGGCCGAGGCCTGCAAATCAATGGTGCGATGACCCAGTACCATGAAAAATTTTTGGGAGTTATTGTAGGAAAAAAAGCGATCAATCAACTCGAGGCTTTTTTCATCCGCCCATTCAATATCATCAAAAATAAAAACCACCGGCTGGTTATCATTGGTCAGACACCGGGTAAAATCAGAAAAAGCCTTGGTAAACGTCTGAAAATCAAATTCGGGTGGTGCATCGGTATCCAGCTCGTCATTTTTCTTGCGCTCTTCCTCATACGCGGAGTCCAATTCCGGATCGATAAAGGGGCGCAAACCAGGAACAACCCCAGCCACCTGCAATGCCAGAGGACCCAGAAGGGTCTTGACTTTGCGACGGACCTCTTCGGTTTCGTGGGGCTGACTTTTTAACACGCGGATAAGATACTCGTTAAAGCCGTTAGCCAGGGCATTGAACGGAAGATTGTTTTCATGGCGGGAAAAGCTGGTGCTGATAAAACGCACTTTGCGGCGGGCCAGATAACCACGAAATTCCGTCAACAGCCGGGTTTTACCCATGCCCGCCTTGCCCTTGATGACCGAGAGACGGCTGCGGCCCTTTTCCTCCAGAACCGCAGTATAACTGCTGACCAGCTGATCAAACTCTTTTTCCCGCCCAACCAGATCGAGTTTAGCGCTCACCGCACGAAAGCGGTCGTTGAGCCCCAGTGAAAAATCAACCGTCACGGTGCGGGAGCTCTGGATCTTTCCTTTGGCCCTCTGCAGATCCGCATAGAGTCCAAATGCGGTTTGATAACGATCATTGGGGTGCTTTGCTAATAGTTTGTGCACAATCGCTTCAATGACGGGGGGTACGTCCGGACGAATGGCGGTCAGGGGTTCGGGCTCCGCAAAAGCATGTTCCCGCATCAGTTTTTCGCGGGAGTTTCCCGTAAACGGAGGCCGACCGGCCAGAATTTCATAAAGCACACAGCCAAGCGAATATAGGTCGACACGGTGATCCGAGGGTGCCTGCACCATCGGCGTCTGCTCCGGTGCCATATAGAGTGGTGTTCCCGCCATCTCTTGCTGCCGTTCCGGCTCGTCGTCGGTGCCGTGGTAAATCACCTCCGTCAGTCGGGCGATGCCAAAGTCCAGCACCTTGACCAGAACACCCCGCTGCTCCCGCCAGGTTTTACCCACCACGATATTCTGGGGTTTGATGTCGCGGTGAACAATATTCTTACCATGAGTGTAATCCAGCGCCGCGGCCACCTGCAGACCAACCTGAAAGAAGAAGGCCAGATCCTTACGGCTGTCGTACTGCAGGCTGTCTTTCAGGTCGCGGCCATTGGCCATCTCCATGACGATGTAATACCCGCTGCCAAGCCCCTCGGTGACCTTGTCGTCCTCGTTGAGCAGGCCCAGCTCATAGAAGCAGATGATATTGGGATGGTGTAGCCGGCTCATGACCGCGGCTTCCTTTTGAAAGCGCAGGAGACTTTCCGACTCCATCTTCTTGCTGCGCAGAATCACCTTGATAGCCACGTCCTGGGAAGGATCATCGAAGGGCATCGCACGAAACACCCGCCCCATCCCGCCGACGCCGATTTCGCCGGTGATGCAATAACGATCTGCAATGCGGGTGCCGACCAAGCGGCTGTGATGAGCCAATTTATTCCCCTTCGTATAGTTCCTGTACATCCCTTCGGAACACTTGCCTTTTTGCTTGAGGGGAGGAAGTGGTTCACCGTTGTGCAAATGGTCCGCCTTCCCGCCATATCTGTGATTACACAACGAGAATGACAATGATTACCTGAATGCTCCAACCGACTTCCGAGATGACGTGCGCGGCCAATCGTGTTAGTCTTTTACAAAAGTACCAAAACAGATGGGGCCGGCATGGACACGTCCAAAAAAATAGATTTTCTCGATTCCAACTCCTCCAAAATCCGCCACTGCAAGATTGTGGGCACTCTGGGGCCTGCCTCTTCCAACGAGGAAACCCTGCGGGAGTTGATTCAGGCCGGTTTGAATGTGGCCCGTCTGAACTTTTCCCATGGCGACCATGCGATGCACCTGAAAAATATCGAGATGATCCGTCGCCTGAGCCGCGAAATGGGTAAACCGGTGGCCATCCTCCAGGATCTTCAGGGCCCTAAAATCCGAGTGGGTAAACTGCTGGGAGATCAGATCGAATTAAAGCAGGGTGCTACGGTGGATCTGGTGTTCGGCCACGAACAAACACAGCCCCAGGTGATACCGATTGACTACCGCGGACTGGTCCACGACGTTAAAGTGGGGGACCGCGTGATGATGGACGACGGTCTTCTGATTTTGGAGGTCAACCAGATCGAGGGCGAGGTGGTTCGTGTGACCGTCCAGGAGGGGGGTATTCTCAAAAATCGCAAGGGCGTCAACTTCCCTGACTCCAAGCTGTCGCTGCCGGCCATGACCGACAAGGACAGCAAAGACCTTCTTTTTGGCATTGCCAATCGCGTGGACTTCGTCGCCTTATCGTTTGTGCAGGATCCCGCCGATGTCCACCAGATCAAAGGCATGATCAAAGCCTTGGGAGCCGACATCCCCGTGGTGGCCAAAATAGAAAAACTCCCCGCCATGGATCAGATCGATGCCATTGCGCAGGTCAGCGATGCCCTCATGGTGGCCCGTGGCGACCTTGGCGTAGAAGCCAACGTCGAACGGGTGCCTAATTTTCAAAAGATCATCATCCGCTCTGCAACGAAATACGCCAAGCCCGTGATCATTGCTACCCAGATGCTGGAATCCATGATCCAGAATCCCCGTGCCACACTCGCGGAAGTGGCGGATGTGGCCAACGGTGTTCTTGATGGTGCCGACTGCCTGATGCTGTCGGCAGAGGTGGCCTCCGGC
>JAKQGS010000316.1 GCA_029556045.1 Pseudomonadota bacterium
GACGCCATGTGGCGGGAGCGGCAGGAGATGGAGCAGATCCGCAAGGAAGCCAAGGCCGCGGGATTGTTGCCAGATGGCGATGAGGACGATGCGACGCCCGCGGAAGAGAAGAAGCTCGATCAACTTGTCGCAACCGATCCCTATGTCCAACTGGCCTTGTGTCTGTTGAAAGACGGGGACGGCGTGGCCATGTCAGCGGTAAAAGGTCCATAAAATTTTATCTTGAAACAAATCAATAATCATGATAGAGCAATCGAGGCATGAATCCTCATTCATTTTTAGTGGGTGGGAGATGTTTGATATACTGAAAGAATTGCGCCAATCGACCTGTATTATTCATCAAGAAAAAGCAGGGGCGTCTAACATGGGACAGGCATGGAATTAAAAAAAGCTCTGACCGACAAAAAAAAGGACATCGTAGCGCTGTGGATCGAACGGACGCTTGACAGCTACATATCTCCAGGTTTTTTCAAGAAGGCCACCGACCCCTTTGCCAATCCGGTGGGCAGCAGCATCACGACCGGATTGACCCGGCTTTTTGACGCGCTTCTCGAGGGAAGCGGTGGGGAGGGCTATGCCGGTCCCCTGGACCAGGTGGTGCGCATTCGGGCGGTCCAGGAGTTTACCCCGGCGCAGGCCATAGCCCCGTTTCTTGAGTTGAAGTGGGTGATCAGGCAGATCTTTTCCAGTGATAAGGCGACCAAACCGCTGATTGCCAGCCTTGACCATCTTGATTGCGAAATCGATCGCATTGCTTTGGCCGCCTTTGATGTCTACAGCGGCTGCCGCGAGCAGGTGTACCAGAATCGGGTCGACGAGTTGAAAAGCGGTCGGTCGATTATAACGGGGTCGATCTGCCCGTCCGCCCTGCTCAAGCAGGAGCGGAAAAAGGTCGAACAGCAGCGTGGGAACTGAGCGTGTGTGACCGTCGGATGGCTTCATGGGTGTTCCTGAAGTATATTCCGGCTTTTTATGAAGTAACTTGGAAAAAGTTATTTTTAACTTGAATGCGAAGGAGTGATCGATGAAGTACGCCTTCCCTTTGGCGGCAGTTATTGCCCTGGTGTTGATTGCGCTGATCGCAGTGCAGATACCGGGAATGCAATACCTCTTTGGTGTTGTGATTCCGTATCTGGCTATGGCGCTGTTCTTAGGCGGTTTTTGCTACCGGGTCCTCTATTGGGCCAAATCGCCGGTCCCGTTCAGAATTCCCACCACCTGCGGCCAGGGATACTCCCTGCCGTGGATCAAGCACGACAAACTTGAAGCCCCGGTCAACACCGCCCAGGTTGTGGCCAGGATGTTTCTTGAAATCATGCTGTTCCGGTCACTCTGGCGCAACACCAAGGCCACAATGTATGACGGGCCCCAAATCGCCTATGAGTCAAGCAAATGGCTCTGGCTGTTCAGTATCACGTTCCATTACAGCTTCCTGGTCATCGTTATTCGCCACATGCGCTTGTTTTTGGATCCGGTGCCCGGCTTTGTTTCATTTGTCGAGACGGCTGATTCGCTGTTGCAGATCGGCGCTCCGGTCATGTACACCACCGATGTCACCATCGTTCTGGCGCTGCTGTTCCTGTTCGGCC
>JAKQGS010000325.1 GCA_029556045.1 Pseudomonadota bacterium
TGGACGCCCATGACGATACCAAGGGGTTGTCACCACTAATTTCAGATCCTTGAATTCAATCGGCCGAGGATCGGTTTTCATATCATCCTTTTTACCAACCGGTGGAAACTGGGAGCCCCACTTTTTAGGGGTCTCGCCATAGGCATTGGCCACAAAGATTTTGCCGTGCAACGGACCACCGCTTTCAAGATCCTTTCGCTCCAGGGGCACAGCCATGCCGTTGGCAAAATGCAGAATCACCCGATCCGAAGCCATATCATGAAAATGGTTCACCACATCCAACAGCGGTACCGCCTTGACATGCACCTTACGTCCATACTGCACGTCCATCACCGTCATGGCCCGCGGTTTTAACGAATCGATGACCAACTGACGGCTCTGATCCTTTTTGACTTCGGCACCATCCGCATGGAGCCCTGCACCCCTCGTCCACAATTCGATGCTGGTAGCGGGCGTTCCATGATCTTTTTGACCACCCTTACCCCACGCTGGCATCGCCTGCCCCATTGCTCCCAACACCAGCAGCAACAAACTTCGATGCACTTTTTGATTCGAAAATTTCATGACAACTCCTTTGCCAATAATTGTTGCGGGATCCCGTGGTCATCAGGTTTCATCCTGATTTGCCCCATTCAATCCTATAAAAGCGGTGCCAATAGTCGAGCGAGCCGCGCCCGAAACACGTACCAGCGGCCGTGCTGCGCCGGGCCGTCCAAGGGCCGGGCATGCCGCATGTCCTCCTCCAGCATGGTGGTCACCTGCCGGTTAAAGGAGGCGCTGGTGATCAGTATGGCGGTTTCAAAATTGAGATAAACGGTGCGATTATCAAAATTTGAAGTTCCGGCCAGGGTGATTTCATCGTCAATGATAATGAATTTTTGATGCATAAAACCCTTGTGATAGAGATAGACCTTCAGACCCTTCTCCCGCAATTGAATGGCATAGGATAAGGAAACCCAATGCACCAGCGGATGATCGGCGATGCCCGGCATGATCAACCGCACATCAACGCCCCGCAAAATGGCCAACTCCAGCAATCGCTCCAATGTGCCATCGGGTATAAAATAGGGCGTGGCAATCCAAAGGCGTTTTTGCGCCGTCTGGATCGCCTGCATAAACAGCAGGAGCCCCACAAAAACCTTGTCATTGGGACCAAAAGGTACTACCTGCACCAAAGCCCGATGCCCTTCGGCCCGGGGCTCATCGGTGGTACGCACTGGCGTTAAATGCATGACGGATCGACGGGTTTTATCGCGCGCCGCAAAAAACCAGTCATCCTGAAAGATCCGCTGCAGCGACTCCACCGGGCGTCCCTCAACTTTCAAATGGGAATCCCGCCAGTAGGAACTTTGATCTGAACCCAAGCTGAGATATTCGTCGCCCACATTCAGCCCGCCGGTAAAGGCCACCACACCATCCACCAACACCAGCTTGCGATGGTTGCGAAAGTTGGCCGGGCTTTTCCGATGAAAGCGAAAGGGCAGAAATCGTGCAACCGCCACACCGGCGGATTTGAGATCCCTCACATAGGTTTGACTTAACCACAGGGACCCAATGTAGTCGTACAGGAGATAGACCTTCACCCC
>JAKQGS010000351.1 GCA_029556045.1 Pseudomonadota bacterium
GACGCCGTGGAACGGGGTGGTGGTTTAGAGATCAATGCCTTCGATCCCGTCGTTTCCCAATGGTATATCGCCCTGGATTACACCCTGGACTTCAAAGGCAACGGCAAGGACCATAAGCCTACCGATGAGTGATTGTTTTTACAGTTATTCTTCTCTCGTTTGTCCATTTCATCATTCCCATCGCCTTGACCGCCGCGTTCATACGCGGCGCTGCTATTTGGTTCTTGTGAAAAAATCCGGTAAAATGGTTATCAACGCTGAATCGTGTCGCAACCGGGAGGTTTTACCCTCACAGGCGGAGCCGCAGATCCACTCGGTTAACGCGACATAAACGTGGGATCCAACAAGGAGGTTGCCATGAAGCCAATGATTCAAAGTGCTCAGCAGCGCATGCGCGAGCTGGGATGGGGTGGAACCTTTGAAGGCAGTTATATCGGGCAGTATCTGCAAGGAATGGCACAGCATCAAAAAACAGCTTTGGCCATGATGTGGGGCCGTATCAATGGAACCTTAGCCCTGGCCATGCTGACACCGAGCAGCCTGGTGATTCTGCAACAACCGTCACAGGGCACTGGTGAGGCTATTTCGTTTCCACTGTTTCATGCCATCAGTCTGAAACAAAAAGGCGAGCCGGTGCTGATCACCTGTCTGAGTGATACCTGGCGCCTCGATGATACCGACGCCAGCGAAGTGGTCGCCTTTCAGGAAACTCTTTCAGAAGCCATGGCCCCTTACCGTCATCTCAATCGGGCGGTGTAGACGTGTCGCAAATGTCCACCTTACCCAACATGCTCGATCGCTACGAAGCCCTCTGGTGCTCCGGAAAATGTCTCTACCCCCATTTCAAGCGGGAAGAAGAACTCACGGCCCTGCGATCCATTCGCGACCTGACAAACCTTGGTCCCGTCTGCTTTGATCGGCGGCATTTCAGCCCCGGTCATATCACCGGCTCTGCATTGGTCACCAATCGCACTATAGATCGGGTCCTTCTCACCCTTCATGCCAAGCTGGGACGTTGGTTGCAGTTGGGGGGCCATTCCGATGGGGATCCCGATACAGCGGCGGTGGCCATGCGGGAGGCGGAGGAAGAATCGGGTTTAGAGTCCCTGCATTTTGTGAACTGGCCTGCTTGGCTGGGTGGAACCGGTGCATCGGGCCTTCCAAGTATCGCATCGGCAGAAGCGCTGGTGCCACTGGATCTGGATGTTCACATCATTCCCACCCGCAAGGATGATCCCGCTCATGGTCACTATGATGTGCGTTTATTACTGATGGCGGATGATGCAGCGCCACTGCAGATCACCGATGAATCCCACGATCTGCGGTGGTTGAGCTTGGCGGAAGCCCGCACCCTGACGGATGAGCGCAGCATGCTGCGGCAGTTTGATAAGTTGGATTATCTGCGGAGGCTCCGCGATGGACCCACTCCATAATGCACAGAAGTGTTTTCTATCGAAGTTCGTCTTTTTCGCTAGGCGTTTCCAATCCCAGTAGCGATTGCACGGAATTGGATACCCGGTTTTGGCGTTTTTGAATGCGCTGGAATAGTGGACCATCCGATGGAACGGTCTCTGCTTCGTCCGCCACCCAGGGATTGGCAAACTGGGGTAAAAAAGCGTCGAGGGGAGCTGGGTCCCGCCTTCTTTCAACAGCATGTTTTTCTTGGGATTTTTGGCGTCTTTCCAGGGTCTTCAGGATCCAATGGCGGGCGAGGTCGGCGGGACTTG
>JAKQGS010000353.1 GCA_029556045.1 Pseudomonadota bacterium
GGCTAAGCGGGTTAGGCTAGACTCTAAGGGTAGAATAACATTGGGTAAATATGTTGCCGATGGGATTGTGGGCTTTGAAGTTCAGGTGATGGAAGATCGTTCTATCCTGTTAATCCCGACAGTTGAAATTCCGGCTAAAGAAGCCTGGCTGTTCCAGAACAGCAAGGCCCTGACCAGCGTGAAGACTGGCCTACAGCAGGCTGCCGTTGGAGATGTCACTCCCGAAATCGTGGATTACACAAAGTACCTCGATGATAGCGAGGACTAGTGCTTGAAGACACTGCATTGGACGTCCGAGGCACACTCGAATTTTTCAGATTTGGAAAAAAATCCTGCACAAAAAAAAGTGTTAAAGGCTGTCGCCAAAGCCCTCCATTTTCTTTCACAAAATCCTCGCCATCCCGGACTTCACACCCACAAGTACAGCGCGATCAAAGGCCCCCGGGGGGAAGAGGTATTTGAAGCGTATGCGCAAAACAATACCGCGGGGGCTTACCGTATCTTTTGGTGTTATGGTCCTGATAAGGATGACATTACGATTGTCGCCATTACCCCTCATCCCTAGATATTGCAGACCTTGAAGTCTAAGAACCGGAGACATCGCGAACAAAAATGGTGGGCAAAATGTGGCGCGCGAGTAAAAGGTCAATGTAGCACGCTGTTTCCGTTATTGAGACACAATACGGATCACCGGACTACCACCGATGACCTGCCCGATGATAGAGCAGTCTGTAAAACCGAGCTCCCGTGCCCGCGTGACCCATTGCTGGGCCTTGTCAGCGTTCATGCTGAGGAGGAAAGGGCCGGAGGTTTGGGGATCGCAGAGCAGCATCGATTCTTGAAAGTTGATAATCTCACATAACGAAGACGCATACTGCTCATTTTCCAGGGCCAGGGTGCTCTGAACACCCCGCCCCATGAGGTCTTGGACTCCCGGCAAACGCGGCAGGTCCTTCAGTGAAAGTTCCACACCCATTTGACTGGCCGCGACCATTTCCGCCAAATGGCCGAGCAAACCAAATCCCGTCACATCCGTGGCGCCATGCACCGCTTCGTCGGCGATCATTTCCAGTAAGACGAAGTGATTGAGCAGCATGGAGGCGAGACAGGTATCACGATCGTATCCCCGGGTGAGAGATTGCATGACCCCGGCCAAGACGATGCCTGTGCCGATGGGCTTGGTTAAAACCAGGCAGTCACCGGCGCGTAGACCGGATTTTGGTTTCCAACTTTTTGCTGTGGGTTGGGGGCCTTGCAGTTGCAGGCCGACGGCCAACTGCTTTCCTTCGGCACTATGGCCGCCGATGAGTCGGGTTCCCATGGTCTGCAGTACCGATGCGACACCGGCCAGCAGCTGGTAAAAGTCATCTTTAAGCAGGTCCGGAGCCTTGTGAGGCATGACGGCCAAAGCCAGGCACGACTGCGGGGTTCCACCTTTGACCAATAGATCGCCGGCGGCATGCAAGCAGGCAATTTTCCCTACAAGAAAGGCGTCATCCATAAAAGCGGGAAAGTAGTCCATCGACTGCATGACCCAACCTTGCATCTGCACCAGCGCCACATCCTCAGTCATCGCCAGCGATTGGCTAACTGCGGCGTCGGTCAAAACCGCGGGATAATCTTTGGCGAGGAGGGCGAGCACGGATTTGAGGGCCACGCCTCCCAACTTGGCGCCGCAACCGAGGCATCGCATGGGATCAGGGTTTTGCATAGCCATTGTTTTAGGTGGGAGTGCATCAAACTTGGCCATAAAAGCCCGATCAATTTTATCCTTGAACGGCCAAATCCATGTTGCTTGCCAGTACAGGCGCCCACGCAGCGCAAACGCTTCCTTGCCGCCTGTGGTGATCAGGGCCAGATGCTTTTCCTGCAGTTTTGCCGGGCCCAGGGGGACGCCACGGAACAAACTGCGAATATTGCGTTCCAAAGGTTTGGCAAGGCGCACGGCGTAGACGCCGGAACGTGGGCGATACTGTCCCTCAATGTGAGCGCAGTCTCCCACCGCAAAGATCTTGTCCTCACCCCGACAGAGCAAAAGATCATTGGTCAGTAGAAAGCCTCGTTCATCGACCGTCAGTGTCGATTCACGCAGGATTTCAGGGGCACGAGCCGAACTGGTCCATAACACCAGATCGTGGGCTTGAGCAATCGCTGCCGGGTTTGGGTCTTTGAGGTGCAGCGTGATACCGCGTGCGCGGCAGAGTTGCATGATTTTTTTCTGCAGACCCTTGGGGGCCTGAGGCAATAGCTCCGTGCCGCGATGAATGATCGAAATCTTTTTGCGGTCCTGGAAGCGAGAATTTAAACTGAGTGCGACCTCAACGCCGCCCGCACCGCCGCCGATGATGGCGATCGACCGGGCTGCTTCCACCTGAGACCACTGGCCTAAAAAATCGTGCATCGGTTTAATGCCGATGCCCCAGGGTTCCTTTTCGGGAATGCTGCCGATATTGATGGACAGGACGTCAAAAACGATGGGGGGACGATCGGCGAAATAGATCTTTTTTTGCCGTTTGTCGATGCGCTGAGCCGCAGCCTGGATAAACTGCACCCCATTGGCGGCGCAAACCCGTACCAGGTCGATGTGCATCTCGTCGTGGGAATAAGTTCCGGCGAGATGACCGGGCAGCATCCCCGAATAGGGGGTCAGGCTTTGCGGGGAAACTAATAAGACTTCAACACCTGGTATCGGCATCATGCCGAGACGTTTGATGAGCAGTGCGTGGGTATGTCCACCACCCAGAAGGAGGAGGCGTTTAGTTATCATGAGGACCTGAGCCTTTCCCTTAACCAAGCGCGACACGAAGAGCGATCGCCACTAAAAACCAAATTGCGTTTGGTTCGTTGCAGCGAAAAACGGTACATGGGATCGTAATACCGCAGCAAAAGCCCCTCAATCCAAGCGGCATGATGCCGCACATTCGGCGCCTGCGAGAAAGCGTGTTTGAGGGCTTCACGAATGGCCGGAAAGTTTTTGTCCAAGCGTTTTTTTACTTTATCCAAGTTAGCCAGCATACGTTGTTCGAGGTCCGGATAATGGTGTCCCTGTGCCAAAGGCAATGCGATGTATTCATCATAGATCCTTTGAATCCGCTCCTGATCATCGGTCTCCAAATAAATCATTGGCGACATTCGCATCGCTTGATGCAAAACTTCGGGAATTGACAGGCGTCCGACCAAACGACTTTCATCTTCGACAAGGATCATGTCCCTGAAAAGTCGTAATGCGACAGCATTTTCAAACCGAGTTTGACTGATTTGTACTGCGACCAATCCACCAAAAGCGCTGCCTCTGTGTTCGGCGATCGCTTCCAGATCCAAGGCGCAGTCTTGAAATTCATGCAGCAATTCGGTCTTGCCGGAGCCCGTTGGTCCTGAGATCACGATCATCGCCGGCGGATCGCTGATAGCCTCCCGCAGCAGGCGACGGATGGCCTTATATCCACCGGGTACCTGATCGGCTTGAAAACCTGCCTCGCGAATCCATTGCGTCGCGATCTTCGAGCGTAAACCGCCACGCCAGCACATGACAAGCCCCTTTTGTGCGGGGCTTTCCAGAATCGTTTTTCCCCATGCAGCCACACGCTCCGCTCGATGTGGATCGACCAGTTGATGGCCAAGAGCGACCGCCGCATCCTGGCCGTGGTTTTTATAACAGAGGCCCACTTGATGACGCTCGTCCTGATACAGCAGCGGTAGCGAGTGAAACCCAGGGATGGCGGTTTTTTCAAATTCGGTTTCTGAACGCACATCGAGCAAAGCATAAGGCGTGCCGGGAAGCAGGGGATGGAGCAACTCATTGAACCGGGGCATAGGAACCTATTCCGATGGGGTCTTAGAATGTCGTCGAATTTCTATTCTATACCATGAATGCGGGATTTTGGACAGAGCGTTCGGGGCTTTTATGCCAGGAAAGAGTGACAATTTCCACGAACACTGTATGGGAGTTTCGATAGGAAGAGCCTGCTGATGGTTGACCCTGAGTGCACCGAAGGGGAAACATCCTGAACGATGTTTCCCCTTCGCGCAGGATGTTGCAGGATTCTGGTCGTCTTAGCAGCGACGCCATTGCAGACCGTATTTGTGAATGATCTGACCATCGATCGAGTCGGTGGTGATAAGTCCGGATCCGTTCGGATTGCTGCGGTTGTTCAACCGTACCTGGGTGTTAATGTTCAGAGCACGGGTTGCTCCGCAGGGTGACCAAACCAAAGACGTCAGGCCGATGGTGTCGCGGAACTGGTAATCACGATCAACCGGGCCGGAGAAATTAGTGGAAAAGCGACCGGTCTGACCTTGGCCCTGGAAGTAGTAAGCCGAACTTTGGGTCGCCTGGACGCGTCTATCCAAACTGACGTAACCCCGATAATCAAAGGTCGCGATGGCAAACTGCCAACCCTGTGGGAAATACATGTCGAGGGTTAACTGGCAATTTTTGCGGGCATCAGACAAGGGAATGCCTGGTCCGATTTCGGCGATGTAGTCGCTAAACGTTAAGGTGAACGCTTTAAAGTCGGGGGCGATGTTTTGGCCGACGGAGCCGATGGGGCAACCCGAGCCGTTGTACATAATGTTACGAATCTGGACCGTATTGGGTGCTTGCGCAAATAACGAACCCGCCAGTAACAGCGTCGAAGCAACCGCAACTAATTTTCCAACCAATGCAACTTTTTTCATCTGTAATCCTCCTAGACAAAAATAACCACTCGGACAACGCGCCGGATGATTCCGACACATTAACGCAAACACCATTGCGAATCACGTGCCAACCATCGCTGTGCTCTAGGCCGGGAAGACCTTTTGGGGGCTTGAAAAAATAGATTTCGTTGGTGACAACCGTAAATTCCCCAAGAGTGGGCTACATTGGAGCTGAAGTACTTTTTCGTTTCACGCGGCATACAGTCGTTATGCGGGCGCGCCAAATGAGCACCCCAATGTGTATCTACACGCAGCGGTATGACTCATTTCCTACGGTATCAGGAGGTGCCGTTTGATATCACGCGATATTCGCGGTACCGGCTGGGCCGGCAATTCATATGGTAGACCGTCGTATATATTATCGTCGTTAAGGAAAATTCATGACAGGAACCTCCTCCATCTCTTCGTTACTGATCTCTGAGAAGAGGGATGTACGCAATCATGGCCGAAGAAGTTCATGAGCGGTGGGGCCAACCATGGCATGCGTTGAGCCGGCCGGTGGACGGCATCGGTAGAAGTACAAGGTTTTCAGTACCTCAGCCAGGAGCGCCAGACCACCTGCACTCCATCCAGTTTCACCCCACGGCACTCCCTTCAAAAGGTAGTTGTTCACATAACCAAACGTGGCAATCCCGAAGAATGGAAATGCTGCAATCTGCACCAATGATACCATCCAAACCCATCGGGCGTGCTTGAAGGCCCCAAAGACCTGGGCCATATAGAGCGCCAAGTATCCCAAGGGTGCCAATGTCAGAAGACTCCAGGGATTTGCAGAAGCTAACGAGGAAATGAAATCGATGACGCTTCTAAAGACGCCTAAGACCAAGGAAAACAACAAAATTGTTCGCCAGTACGGCTCCATTCTCATTTCATGCCCTTTGTTATTATTAGTCTGCGGCGATTGAAACCAAAGTTATATCTAATTTTGATCGCTCGCAATAATTTTCATCCCCAGAACCCATGAGCCTCAAGTCGATGAGCACGAGCCGATTATTCACCTGGATTAACAAATGGTGGCGGGTCCATGTTGTCAGGTAAAAATCTCCTCTATAGATTTTCCCCGCCTTTTTCTTTGTATGCCGAGTCATGATCAACATGGATGGAAATACATCGCATGTATTGTTCGTCTCGGCAAACCCGTAGCCTGATCTTTCCCGAAGCTCTGATGGTCGCAATCCTTCTGCCACTGGCGGTCCATTGATCCGTGGGTTCGTAATTGATACCTCGTTTTTGACCAGGGGTTTTTGAAGAAGTTTTGTAAACATCATCCCAGGTCATCTTTTGGATCTTATCAATGGTTTCAAGGATGGCTTCCTGATCATCATCTTCTAGATTGGCAAGGGTTTTAAGAAATCGGGGATATCCTGTATCAACCAGCACATTGTGGTGTTGCGTTGTGCCGCCACCAGTTCCAGTGGCGGATCCTTTGAGGGGCTTCTTATTTTTTTTCACGAAGGCCCTTCAGCTTCCGTCTGAGTGCGTTGACATCGGTGCCTCTTTTGGCGGGATTGGCTTTGGCCCATTTATCGAAATCATCAAGTTCATCGGTGGCTTCTTTGGTGTAGAAAGGGGCATGGTGATCCGGGATGAACTTTCCAGGGGAGATAATAACTAGGCCTTCATCCGTTTTTTCAATTTGGACGTGGCGACCCGCATACTCCTTACCAATCGAAACTTGGCCGTTATTACCAACAGTCGCATACTTAACCTGGGTCGTGTTCTTTTTGATGGCTTCTGACATTGGCGATCACCTCCAGGTTCAAAAATACTCAATATTGAATTAAGTGTAAATTCAATATTTGAATATTCCTATCGGCTTGTTCTTGAAAAACATTTAAAAAAGTCAGCAACCTCTTGAAAATATGACGATTTCAGAATCCCGATGATCAATTCCGGGTGCCAATCCTGAAGGTGGAAAAAATCCGCTTTGGAAAGCGATTACTATTCACCATGGAAGGATTAAACTCCCTGCCCGAAAACTCTCCGGAGATACCCGTCATGATCCTGCAATCCCTGGTTGAAAATGCTGTAAAACACGGTGTGTTAAGAAATCTGGAAGGAGGAACTATCGCCATTGCCGTCAAAGTCTTTGATGATCATATTGAACTGTCAGTGCAGGATGATGGTAAATCAGAACTCATCCAGACCAAAGGAATAGGCGGTGCCGGTACTGCCATTGCTAATTGTCGCAGGCGGCTGGATCTCCTTTATCGCGGCAAAGCATCAATTTCACATCAAAGTATCGCCGGTCAAGGCACAAAAGTCATTGTTTCGATTCCATTTTTTAACCGGGGTGCACAATGATAAGGGCCCTAATCGTTGACGATGAGGAGCATGCTCGAAACCGTCTGAGAAGAATGCTGGCTGATTTTCCTGAAATCGATGTTGTCGGTGAGGGTCAAGATGGCGTCGAAGCCATCAAACTTGCGCAAAAGCTGTCGCCTGATGTGATGCTTCTGGATGTCAATATGCCATGTCGAAGTGGTGGTGGGTGATCGTCGAATATTGGTCGATGAAACCCTGGAGAAGCTAATGCATCGGCTCGATTCGCGAAGATTTTTCAGAATCCATCGCAGCTACATCATAAATCTGGATTTCCTTGAAAAAATCCAACGCGATGGTGATCGCAAATACACGGCACTATTGCGGGATAAAGCGATGCATGAGCTACCGATCAGTCGCAGTTTGATTGAGAGCCTAAAGCAAAAATTATTGGTGTAATGTTAATGCATGCTGGGGAAACGTAAAGAACGCGCTTTCCTGGTCAATTGAAGTCGTTCAAAGATAATTGACAGAACCGGTGCAGAGGTGTATACAATGTATATCCATAAAGATGGGGAAGTCAATGAAATCAAAAGTTAAAAAGTGGGGTAATAGTTTAGGGGTACGCATTCCTAAAAATATGTTGGAAGAGGCTCATCTTGAAGACGGTAGTGAAATCGATATCAGTGTGAAAGATGGCAGCATCGTGATTTATGCCCGCAAGAAAAAGGGACGTGTAACGTTAAAGACTTTACTTGCCAATTTAGAGCCGGAACACCTCGTTCGGGATGACGAACAAGATGCTCTAATGGGAAGGGAGATATGGTGAAAAACAAATCCAAATCATACATTCCACGCAAGGGAGACCTGATTTGGATTAATTTTAATCCAACATCAGGAGTTGAGCAAAAAGGTCTGAGGCCAGCTCTTGTTGTCAGCGAAATGGCTTTTAACGATAAAGTTGGCATGGCATTCTGCTGCCCTGTCACGAATACGGTGCGTGGTGGTCCATTTGAAGTTCTTGTCCCCAAAAAATCTGGAGTTTCGGGCGTTATACTGACCGATCAGATCCGTAGCATCGACTGGAGAGCGCGGGAAGCCAGATTTATTTCAAGTGCAAGTATCAATGTCATGAATGATGTCGTCGACCGACTGGCAGCAATTTTAGGGATCAGTTAGCCAGCCATGCGTTCTTTATAAGCATGGTCCAAATCCCACATCTGTTGGAGGTTAAGCCAAAACTCAGGAGTCGTTTTTAAAGCCTCCGCGAGTTCAATAGCTGAAGAAGCCGTGACGGATCTTTTCCCCCGAATGATCTCGTTGAGTTTACGGGGAGTCCAACCAATTTTTTCGGCGAAAGCCCGTTGGGATAACCCTAGGGGCTGCAAAAATTCCTCAAACAAGATTTCGCCGGGATGGAAGGGAGACTTAAATCTTTTAAACTTCATGAGTGATAATCCTCCGCTCTAACATCGATAGCTTGACCATCGTCGAATTTAAAAACAATCCGCCATTGATCACTGATTCGTATGGAATAGTAATCTCGCAAACTTCCTTTTAGTCGCTCCAGTCGATTACCTGGCGGAATTTTGAAGTCAATGACAGCTCTTGCCGCGTGAATTATCGCGAGTTTTCTTCGGGTTATACGGTGCAATTCAATAGGAAAGGCGCGAGTTTCTTTAGTCCGTAGATCCTCAACAAGGTCCTTTGTTAACTTATTTCCAAAACTAACGATCATAGAACTCGACCTCGAAATGAAGTTCCCATGTTACCACCATACGGGAATTTTGTAAGAAAAATAGCTAAAAATGAGGTCGTGAGGATTGGGAGGAAACCTGTTTATTTAAGAGGTGGCTTTTATAAACGGTAGGCCCCGGGGTCCCCCTTGCAGGGGTCCCGGGCAGTGTGACCGGCCGTAACCTTTGTTACGACCTAATAGATAGGACGTTGGGATATGATGTCTTGGTGCGAAAACAGCGATCATCAGACAGCGCACAAGACAAAGATCCCGAATCCACTAAGTCATGGTTTCCGTGTCTTTGTGATGCATTCCGTTGATACATCTGCTTTGCCATGGGTGGGTAAATCTCCTTTGTTTTGAGGGGGGCCATAGCTGAGATCAGGTCGGAACAACCTTTTGGGGGTGGGTTCCTCTAATCATCAAGTATGGCTTCCCTGCATACAAAAGAGACTTCGGTAAAAAATCAGAGGTTCTTTAGCGGAAAAGTCTAATGCATAAAAAACGGCAAGAAAAACATTGAAGTGAAGGTGTAAAATAAAACGCAATTAAAAATGAAATCGGAACATACTTCTGGTAAAATAAAATAAAATCAATAAATCCAGATGGATAAGTTCGTTTTAAAAGGTTAAGCAAACGCCTTATCCAAGGCCTGCATCAGGTCCCGCTTGAGGTCGGTCAGATGCTCAATCCCCACGGAAAGACGGATCATCGATTCGTTGACTCCGAAGGTATTCAGCAAGTCTTTAGGGACATCCGCATGGGTCATGGACATGGGATGTTCGATCAGGGATTCTGTTCCCCCGAGGGAAACCGCCAGACGGCAGACTTTCACCGCATTCAGCATCTTAAAGGCTTCCGCCTCGCCCCCATCGATCTCAAAGGACAGCAAAGAACCGGGCCCGGAGCACTGCCGTGTGTAGATATCATGCTGGGGCGTGCCGGGCTCCAGCAGCCCCGGATAATAGACCTTGCGGATGCGGGGATGATCCTGCAAAAGGGCGGCGATTTTGGCCGCGCTTTTCGCCTGTCGGTGCATGCGGATGGACAGGGTTTCCAGGGAGCGCAGCAGCATCCAGCCGGAAAACGGATTGGCCATGGTTCCCAGGATGGTGCGGTAGCCGTAGATGCCGTCCATCAGCTCGGCGTTACCGGTGACCACGCCGGCGATCAGATCACTATGACCACCGATAAACTTGGTGGCGGAATACAGCACAAGATCCGCCCCATGGACGGCCGGGCATTGAAACACGGGTCCTAAAAGGGTGTTGTCCACCGCCAGAATCACCTTCCTGTCTGGGGTGGAAAGCTCTTTAGCAAGTTTGGCGGAAGCGTCGATGTCCACCAGCACGTTGGAGGGATTGGCGGGAGTCTCCAGATAAATCATGCGCACCTTGCCGGGACCGAGTTTTTGGGCCGCCTTGCGCATGGCGTCAGGAGTGTGGTCGCCGCCGGGGATCTGGGTCACATGTATGCCAAATTCCGGAAGGATGTGCTCAAAGAAGTAATGGGTGCCCCCATAAACCGGCGCGCTGGAGAGGATGTGGTCCCCCGGTCGCACCAGCGCCAGGATCGTGCTGGTAATGGCCGCCATGCCGGAGGCAAATACCGCCGCTTTTTCCATCTTGTCCCACGCGGCAATACGCTCTTCAAAAATCTGCAGGTTTGGATTGTTGATGCGGCTGTATATCAGGCCGGTGCTCTCGTTGGGCTTTTTAGCCCGCAGGTGATAGGCCAGTTCGAAAAAACGTTTGCCCTCCTCGGCGGAGGAAAACTGAAAGGTGGAGGTGAGAAACACCGGGGGCTTTACCGAGCCTTCCGATAGTTTGGGGTCGAACCCCAGTCCGAGAGCCAGGGTTTCCGGGTGGAGGGGGTGTCCGTCCAGGGTTCTTTGATCGGTCATGGTTAGACTCCCCAAGATTGAAATTAGGTCTGTTGGCGCGATTCCCTTGGTTATAATGCTCTTTTCGGCCGCGCTCAAGCAGCAATCCTGATGCGACCTGTTCTGTCGGCCTTGTGAGACGAATGATTGACAGAGGGGTGGGCTTAGGCTAAAAATTGCGACAATTCTCATTTAAAAACAGGGTTTTGAATGATCGGGCCCTGACACAGAGGGAGTGTTTTATGGATCGCAATATGGCCTTGGAATTGGTTCGTGTTACCGAAGCAGCCGCTTTGAGTGCTGCCCGCTGGGTGGGACGTGGTAACGAAAAAGCTGCGGACCATGCCGCCGTGGAGTCGATGCGCAAGGCCTTTGACACCATCGCGATGGAAGGCAAGATCGTGATCGGCGAGGGAGAGCGGGATGAAGCACCGATGCTTTATATTGGCGAAAAGGTTGGTAAGGGCGGCCCCCGCATCGATATCGCCTGTGATCCCTTGGAAGGTACATCCATTACGGCGCGTGGCGGCAGCGA
>JAKQGS010000364.1 GCA_029556045.1 Pseudomonadota bacterium
TGGACGAACTGCGACGCCTCAAACAGGATATTGACGTCGCGAAGTTTGCGGAGGAGATCGGCTCTCCGGTGATTCCTGTCTCCGGCAAAACCGGTGAGGGCATCACCCAGTTGAAAGAAGCCGTCGCTGCGATGCAGCAAAATTCTGCTGGATACATTCCTACTATTTCTGTCGAAGAGAACGACAAGACGCTGCATCGCCGTTCACAGATGCTGGGACGAAAGTACGGCCCCAAAGCAGACGTCATTCTGAAAAACCAAAATCGCCTGGATGAGTTTTTTCTATCATCCTGGATCGGTGGACTGGCCTTTGTCCTGATTATGATGTTTTTGTTTCAAGCGATATTCACCTGGTCATCACCGCTGATGGACTTTGTGGAAGACGGCATTGGCGTAATGGGAGCATGGGTTGCCTCTGCGGTTCCTCCTGGCATCATGGCGGACTTTATCAAAGATGCAATTTTCGGCGGTTTTGGCTCGTTTTTGACCTTTGTGCCGCAGATTTTTATTCTCACGTTTATTATCGGCATCCTGGAAGATACCGGTTACCTGGCGCGCGCCGCCATCATCTGCCATCGCCCCCTGAGCCTATTTGGCCTGTCGGGAAAAAGTTTTGTGCCGATGCTGTCCGGTCATGCCTGCGCCATTCCCGCAATTTTTGCAGCCCGCACCATTGAATCTCCGAAACGACGACTATTGACTATCCTGGCGGTACCCCTCATGTCGTGTTCGGCTCGATTGCCGGTGTACAGTCTTCTGATCACGGCGCTGATTCCACCCATCACATTTGGCGGCATCCTTGGTTTGCAGGGGCTGGCCTTTTTTGCCCTTTACGCATTTGGCATTCTCACCGCCCTGGTGGTGACCAGTCTGTTGGCAAAAACATCCTTTAAAAATGAGTCCGATGCTCCCTTTATCATCGAACTCCCTCCTTACCGAATGCCCAGTTGGCGGCCTTTGGTGCGGCGATCCTTGGACACGTCCACCACCTTTGTCACCAAAGCCGGTGGGGTCATTTTCATGGTGGCCCTGATGGTTTGGGTGTTGGGGTACTTTCCAGGTGGGGAAGGTCAATTGGAGTCCTCTTGGTTGGCACAAATGGGACGGTGGATTGAGCCAGTGTTCACTCCCATTGGATTGGACTGGAAGTTTGGGGTGGCGGTTCTTGCGTCCTTTGTGGCACGCGAAGTATTTGTGGGTACCCTGGGAACCTTGTTTGGAATTGCTGCAGCGGAAGAACAGTCCGTGGATTTGGCGGCAAAACTGCAGCAATCCGGGCTGTCCATGGCTTCAGGCATTGCCCTTCTGGCCTTTTATGCCATCGCTCTCCAGTGCGGCTCCACCTTGGCGGTCATGCGACGGGAAACCGGCAAATCCAGTATTCCGATTATGGCTTTTATCGGTTATGGCCTGATCGGCTATGCAGCGGCCTGGATCCTCTATCAAATTTTCGCCTGACTTGGACGGAAAGCCCGGCGATGGGATGGTTGCCCGTTGACAGAGTTCCCCAATCCCCGCATAATTTTTCGGTATCGCAACAACATTTTTTATCGCGCGAGGTTCATCATGAAACACCTGGCCCTGGCTTTCCTGGCGGTTTCCGCCCTGACCCAAACATCTTTGGCAGCTGACAAAGTGCAAAAACCCGATCATTTTGGTTCAACTTTCACACAAACCCAAACCACCAATCTGCCACAGGTGGTCAAACAAGCGGACCAATACAAAAAGACTCCTGCCCTTTTAGAAGCTGAAGTCAAACAGGTGTGCGTCAAAAAGGGCTGCTGGATGACCATTGAAAATGGCGGAACTTCGGTGCGGGTTGTCTTCAAGGATTACAGCTTTTTTGTCCCCAAGCGGCTAGTGGGCCAAAAGGTTAAAATAGAGGGTTTGTTGGAAGAAAAAGAGATGTCCGTCAAGGATCAGCAGCATTTTCTAAAGGACGCCGGCGCCAGCGACAAGGAAATCGCAGCCGTCACCGCTGCCAAAAAAGAATTCCAGTTTGTGGCCACCGCGGTGGAAAAGCTTTGAGGTTTTGGACCGTTGCCCGTCGGGCCGCCAATTAGTCGCTGGCGCGAAATAGTCTTTTGAGCTGGTGCCAAATTGAAAAAGGACAAGGCGGCGCAAAAAATCCCGACGAAGACAGTACGTTATGGTACGGCGAGGAGGGATTTTTTGAGACAACGCCGTAGTTTTTCAATTTCGCGCCAGCGACGAATTTGACAAAACCACTCGGGGGGAGATAAGTGAGTCTCCGGAGAGAGAAAACAAAACCTCGCTTAGGAGACCCCTTATGAAACTCATTTCCATCGTCCTGACAGCTGTCACCCTCTTTGGCGCTGCGGCCACCGGTATGGCCCGCGATCGTCGCGTTGAATTTATCAACAACCCGACCGTCAACCTGGGTGGCCAGAGCTATTTGTTTGACGCCAACAGTGACCCCAACGGCATCTGCCGCGCATTGGGATTTGGTGGTTATGTGCAGAACACCATGGGTTATCAGTTGGATGACGCGTCGTTTGTAACGGTTGACGCCCGCGGTCGCATCATCAGCATGGCGGGCGACTCCATTGGTGAGGTTGTGACCAGCATCGGTTGTACGGGAGGTCGTGATGACCAAACCGGCAGCCGCTTATTCAACTTCCCCACTTACAACATGGACGGAATCACCTTCCATTTCCACCCCAGCAGCGAGCGGGATGCCGTATGCCGCTACCTCGGCTTCCGTCGTGCTGTGGCGGGAACGATTGACTATGACGTGAAAGAAAACGTCAATGTCATGACAGTACGGATGAATGGCCGCATTGAGAATCTGGACCAAAACGTATTTCAGTCGTTTGTCATTTCTCAGATCATGTGCCGTCGCTGAATTGATTCACCGGCTGCTCCGGCAGCCGGTATCTCCCTATCCCCCAGCGCCCTACCTTAGTCTTCGTTTGCCTGTCAGCATACCCATCCATGTCTTGCGTTTATAGAGATAGGCATCTCGCAACATTCCCACCAGGTGCAGCGCTATCAGGACTTTAAGGGTATGCCCCAACATAAAATGAATAGTCTCTAAATCTTCGTCCCCAAAAAATCTATCCCAGCCCAGCAACCAACCCGTTAACGCCAATGCCGCAATGCAGGACCAGATCAGAACATATGTCCAGGCTGCCAGGGGATTGTGTCCCGAGAATTGTGAAGAGGATGGATTTTTAAGTTGACGAATAAAGTCGAAGACTAAGCGAGGACGCAGGGGGGTATTGGACCACCGAGAGGGCCCGGTGGTCATGAAACCGTAAACCACACGAATCGCCACGGCGATAACCGCTATCACCCCCACGCGGACATGAGGGGGATCGCCCCCCTCCAGCACCAGTAGATTCATGACAACCGCTGACACGATCACCCAGTGGATGATGCGTGTCGGGATGTCCCAAATGACCGGCTCCGACTTCATTTTTCGACTTTTTCTTTGACGGCTTCACCAGTGACGGGGTTGAAATAGACTTCAACTTTTTTGCCTTCCTTGTTGGTCCCGTAGATTTCAAAGCAATTGCCATCGGTGACTTTAAATTTTTTAATGGTGTAGCCTTGGTCGGTCAGTGACTTTTGAAATTCCTTTTCGTTCTTCCACTTGTCCTTTGGTTCCTTTGTACAATTAGGGCCGGCGAAGGCAGCGGAGGCGGACATGAGCAGCACTGTCGACAATAAAACTTTCATAATCAACTCCTTTACATTTGAATCAATATCACCAGACCAAACGCCACAAATAGCGCACTGGCCATGATACGTATCCACTTCATGGGGATGCGCTGTAATAGCTTTTCCCCCCAAAAAATCGCCAGAGCGTTGGAAAGTAGCATCCCCAGCGTCGTGCCCAGGGTAACCAACCAGATGCTGTTATACTGCGCCCCCAAAGCCACCGTTGCAAGCTGAGTTTTATCCCCCATCTCTGCCAGAAAAAAGAGCACCACCGTGGTAGCAAAAGCCCCGAACCGTCCGGTGGTGGCCCCTTCCTGATCCTTATCGGGAACGAGAATCCAGATGGCAAAGGCAAAAAAGATCGCTGCGAGAATCCATGACAGAATATGGGGGGGCACGAACGATGCGATCCACGCTCCAGAACCGGCCGCCAGAGCATGATTGGCCAATGTGGCCACCAGAATTCCGGCCATGATGGTCCATGGCTTTTTATAACGAACCGCCAGCACGAGGGCGAGCAATTGGGTCTTGTCACCCATTTCGCCGAGAAAAACCAGACTGAAGGAGCTTAACAACTGATTCCAGGTTTCCATCCAGGATTTCCTCGGAGCACGCTTGTCAGATTGTTCAATGAACCGAAATATTTATACAGCTTAAATGGCAAAAAAGTAATGAATTCCGTGATTTTAGTTGAATAATCACTCGCGCGAAGTATAATCAAAACCTATGAAAAACAATGAACAATTCTACCTATATCCCGCGGTTGCATGATGACTATTGCCCTTGAGCTTGCACTGATTTTGGGACTTATTCTCACCAATGGTCTACTGGCGATGGCGGAGATGGCGATCGTGTCCGCCAAGAAAAACCGCCTAAAAAAAGCGATGGATGATGGCGATCACGGAGCTGCGGTTGCCATAAAATTGGCAGAATCCCACACAGATTTTCTAGCGTCCATTCAAGTGGGTATTACACTGATCGGCGTACTGGCTGGCGTATTTTCCGGTGCCCGGGTATCCGGTTTTATCGCCAAGCAGGTGGCAAGCGTTTCCCCCATGCTTACGGATTATGCGGAACCGATCGGCCTGGCCATTGTCGTTTTGGTGGTAACTTATTTCTCCCTTGTATTGGGGGAGTTGGTGCCCAAGCGCATGGCCCTTCATTCACCGGAGCGTATTGCCATCCGCATGGCCCGACCCATCGCTGCTTTGGGGCGCGGTTTAAAGCCGGTGGTTTATGTCCTCTCACGCTCTACCAACATGATCCTGCGGTTGTTTCATATTCATAACGTCAACGCCTCTACCGTGACGGAAGAAGAAGTGCGATTCATGATCGAAGAGGGCACCGAATCTGGTGTTTTTGACAAGCAAGAAGAAACCCTGATCAAACGGGTTTTACGCTTTGACGATTTGAATATCACCGACGTTATGACGCCGCGCACACAGGTCGTGGCATTTGACGTTCATGATCCGGTGGAAACCGTTTTGACGCGGATTGCGGAATGTCGCCATTCGTATTTTCCGGTCTTCGACACCCACATGGATCGCCCTTTGGGGCATGTTTCATCCAAGACCCTTATGGCCATGATGATTCGCAAGGAGCCAATCGACCTGCGGGCCTGCATTGACGATGCTCTATATCTCCCGGAAACTCTGGCGGCGGACGATGCGTTGGAAAAATTCCGTGAAACTAAAAAACACATCGCCTTTGTGGTGGATGAATACGGTGGTTTTGCCGGACTGATCACCGTCAACGATCTCATCACGTCGATTGTAGGCGACATTCCCAGCCACAACCAGCAGTCCGCACAAAGCATCATCCAGCGGGATGACGGATCATGGCTGGTGGATGCACAGATCCCTTACGAAGAGTTGTTTGACGTCCTTGGTCTCGAAGAAACCGGCGATGAGGACTATCAAACTGTTGCGGGCTTCGTGATGGCGAAACTGGCCAAAATCCCCGAGGAGGGCGAAAAGGTGGCGATCGCTGACTTTGTCTTTGAGGTGGTGGATATGGATCGACGTCGCATAGACAAGATCCTGGTATATTCCAAAAAAACTCCTGAATAACAATGTTCTATACATTTAATGGCAACCGATTGCAGAAAAAGCTTGCCAAGGAACAATGTCGGGTGTAGTCCGGTCTTAGCTACAGAGTGTAGCTAAAAAGGAAGCGCCCATGACCGCCGCCCGTCGCAATACAAATAACCCTTTTCCCGCCCTGCTCCAGCACCATTGGCTTGAGCGCAAGCGGCAGAATGCGGATTTTAGCCTTCGCAAATTTGCGACCTTATTGGACCTGGATCCCACCGCCTTGTCACGACTGATGAAGGGTGAACGCAAACCTACGGCGGACACCCTGCACCACATCTGTGAACGCCTGATGATCAGTCCGGCGGAACTAGCCGAGATGGGCATCACCACCGGCCGACGCGGTCGTAGCACAAAGCGGCCCCACGAAGTTGAAGGTTCTGATACAACCTATCATCCTCTGAGCCAGGATACGTTTGAGGCCATGAGCAACTGGTATTATTTTGCCATTCTCGAGGCCGCTTATCTCGATGACTTCAATTCTTCCCCCAAATGGTTGGCACAGCGTCTTGGCATCTCCGAGATGGAGGTTAAAATCGCCCTGCAAACCATGCAGCGCCTGGGCCTGATCCAACTCAAACCGGATGGATCATGGACGGAAAAATCCCAGCACATGACCAATATTGAGCCGGAGGTCACCACCCCCGCCCGCCGCAAACTGCAAAAGCAGTTGCTGGAGCGATCGATTGCCGCCCTGGAGAGAGTACCTCTTGCAAAGCGGGATCACACCAGCATGACCTTTGCCGTGGATAGTGCCACTCTGACGGAGGCGCGCGAACGCATCAAGGAATTTCGCCGGGACATGAACCGGCTCATGCAAAAATCGAACACCCGGGATGAAGTCTATCAACTGACCATCTCGCTTTTTCCAGCAACTCAAGATTCTTTCAAATAAAGGAGAAACTTATGAAAGCCATCGTCACAAAAACCAGCAAAACCCTGATTGCCAGCCTCCTGGTGGCCACCTCAACCCTAGCCATGGGCCGTATACCTGTCGAACTCGACAGCGGTCGCGAAGGCGGCGGTGTTCCGCCCCGCCCAAACAGCACCCAGATCGTATTTAACCAATCCCTTGCCACAGGCATCCTGGACTCCGTGGAATGGCAAAGCGTGCAAACTCTGCTGGCGTCTCAACCCAATGTCTGCGTGAAAGCCTACTATGAAGATCGTGGCTACGGTGAGCTGAAAGTCGTGGGTGCCACACCTGAATCCTTGCAGGAAGCTGCTGCTTCTCTTGGTCTGACACTGCCTGTAGAGGTAGTATTAAACAGCGCCGGTCACCACAAATTCTGTGAATCCTTGCAACATGTCAATGTCAATGACGGAGATGCCAAGGACCTCATGCTGGAAGCCCTGAAGAACTATGGCGAAGTAACCACCCGTCATTCTTTTACCAGCAT
>JAKQGS010000370.1 GCA_029556045.1 Pseudomonadota bacterium
CGCCCTGTCCCGGCGATGGCGTCCACATCGATTTTAGCTCCCTGCCAGGATAGCAATTTTTCGGGAGATCGACTGATGAAGGATACCCCGTCCGGGTTATGAATCCCAATCAGGTAACTGGGTTCCTGCAGCTGACTCAAACCCTGAATGATTGCGGCAAAGGTTGGTGGCTGTTGAAAGGTCAGAATCTGACACCGACCAAGCACCACTTTTTCGAGGTCATGCCGCACCATGCGGGCCTGGGCCCGTTGAATCGCCGCCCACCAGTGTTCATGAGTTGGAAAATCCTCCGCTTTGATGGGTGAGGGAAGTGACGCCAAAGCATCAGAGGTCCGGGTGATTCGTTGCATGGCCACCGAGACCTCATCCAACAACAGTGGCAGCACGGGATCCCGCCCCATGCTGTGGATATGATCCGGGGCCACGACACGCACGGTGAGGGTGACCGCATCTTCCGTCAAACGCCATTCATGGCGGGGTAAAAAGAAGCGGGTTTTGGTCAGGTCGCTGGCAATGGGCTCCAGCAAACGACCATCGTCAAAGGGAATGCCGCCAAAAAGCGTCCATCCCCAGTGGTCAGTATCCAACGGGGGTAATTCATCGAAGGAGGCAATTGACCCGATGCCAACGATCACCGGAGACGGAGCCTTGCCCTGCCAATAAACACACCAATCGTCTTCGGTTCCCTGCAGCAGCTGCACAGCACGCAACCGCTGGTCGATTCGCAAGCTAGCCTGGGCTAATCGTTGTGACCCCCAAGTCGCCACCTCAAACGACTCCAGCAGTTGATCCTGAAGGGATCGCGGAGACTGAGCCGACCGTTTCGCCCCAGCCCTCTTTTTGGCATCACCGCCGGACTGTTCCGTCACTTTTTTTCACCGATGTAAAGGTTTACGATACCGAATGTCAAAGCTGTAAACCGCGTTTCCTTATAACCGGCTTGCCGCATCAAGGCCAGAAAGTCCGAACCATGCGGAAATTCTTCGATCGTTTCGTTAAGATAACGATAGGCCGAGTCGTGTCCCGACAGCATACGCCCCAGGTGAGGCAGAACATGCCGGAGGTAAAACAGGTGGATGGCACGAAAGATATGGGACTTGGGCAGGGCAAATTCCAGAACGATAAAACGTCCCCCGGATTTGAGCACACGCAGTGACTCCCGCATACACTTCAGAACATCCGGGACATTGCGAATGCCAAACGAAATCGTGACTGCATCGAAGCTGCTATCAGTGTAGGGAATGGCCTGCGCGTCACCTTCCGCCAAATTAATCCGGCTGACGAGTCCCTTGGCTGCCACCTTGCGACGACCGTATTCCAGCATACCCACCGAAAGATCAAGACCCTCCACATGGGACACTCGGCGATCCCGGCTGATTTCGATCGCCACATCGCCGGTTCCTGTCGCCAGATCCAAAACCTCTAAACCGCTACCAGCTGGCAGGGACTGGCGAATTTTGGTACGCCATCGCGCATGCAATCCCAGGGAAAGCACAGAATTTACAAAATCGTAGTTGCCGGCTATCGCGTCAAACATACGAAAGGATTCTTTTTTGGCGACGGATGTAGTCATATTTATTTGTCTTTCTGATGTCTCATGTAAGGTTCGACTTATATCCGAACTAAAAGGCCCCCATCAATAGAAATTCAAGTCCATGTTGAGCTGGGGGGCTGGGCCGTGTATAAAGGTTTCTCATGTGCGGACCAAGAACCATTTATACCAATAATTTTGGAATATTGACAGGACCAGAACGTGTCACAATTTGCGATGACAATCCCCCCGCGGATATTCCAGAGCATTCAAAGCCTCGACTTTGATCTGGAAAACTGGGAAAAAAATCCAAGAATTGGCGGGGTTTTGTCCAAAACGGTTCTATCTGGGGGCAAACGCCTGCGCCCGCTCCTCACTTTTCTGATGGGGGACCTCTTTGACGTGCCCCACGAACATTTGGCCCGGTTTGCCAAGGTGGTGGAAATGGTGCATGCCTCAACCCTGGCTCATGACGACGTGATTGACAATGCCGACGTTCGCCGGGGCAACCCGTCCATCAACATGATCGCTTCCAATAAAAAAGCCGTCCTTGCGGGAGATTACCTGCTGGCCCACTGCCTGATGGAAACATCCGAATCTGGACGAAACGACATCGTCCGGGAGCTGGCCGCCGTGATCGGTGATTTGGCGGAAGGGGAATGGCTTCAATTGGAAAACAGCGAGAACCGAGCGCTCCTTCAGCGGGACGTGGAACGAGTGGCTCTCAAGAAAACCGGTAGTGTCATTCGCTGGTGTTGTGCCGTACCCGCCATGCTGGCCGATGCGGATGAAGAAACCGTTGCCATGAGTCGCCGCTTGGGCGAAGCGATTGGTATCGCTTTTCAGATGACCGATGATATTCTCGACTTCAAACGCCAGGACGGGGCGGAATTCGCGGATTTAAAAAATGGCGTGGTCAATAGTGTGATCTTTGAAGCTCTTGCCACATCCCTCAACGGCCATCAGACAATGGATATGACCCGGGACCATACACAACCCGGTGGGCAGGCCATAGAAGCGGCGATCAAAATTGTTCGCGGACGTGTTGATCGTCTCCTGGAGGACACCCTAACTTTGGTGGATGCGATTGCTGAACGAATTCCCACCCATTCATCAACGACCGGCCGGGATCAGGCGCGTGAGGGATTAAAGTCTCTGATTAAGTACCTGGGTGTTCGGGTCTAAGACACCGTACTGATTCCGTTACTATGATGGATGATCACTCTTAAACTTCTGCTTCCGCTGTCACTTGCTGCCTTAGGATATTTTTTTCCCCAATCCGCCCGGAGGCGGCAGGATCGTATTTTTCCAGCTTAATGGATCGGTATCCTTTGCCGGTCTTAAGATATACATCAAGGTCTTTTTGCTTCTTTGGATCCATGTAGGCCATCAGAGGTTGTGCCAGACCATTCATCTTTTTCATAGCGGATTGAATCGTCTGATCCCATTGGTCTCCATACAGTTCAAAATCCTGCGGCGTCAGTTTGCCGCGACACCCATCTTTGCAGCATTTCAATTCCATCTCGTGGCTCATGTTAAAAATGCCATATTCGTCCGTGATCTCTTCGCCCGCCTGGATGTCGCGGACAGCGATTTCGAAACCCCAGCCCGTGCTCATGGTATTGCATTGGCAGCAATGGTTCACGTATTTGGCATGATCCCAGCTGATTATGTGATTACCCTCACCATCGATATAGGAATACTTGTCGATGACATCGCGATACCTCGGGTCGGTCAGCATGGTATCCTGGGCTGGGATTACCACCTCCATAGCGTCACGGATGTAAACAATGGTTCCGGCTGGTATGAAAGCCGTTGCGAAAACACCATACCCAATAGTCTCATTGACCAACTTAAACTCGGTATCGGGGTGCATCATGGCCGGAATTGTCCCTCAAATTTTGTGATGATCAAGCCATAACAACTCAAGCCATGTAAGGTGTCAACTCTTTATTTGGAAAAGAAGAAGGGTTGGTAAAAAAACAAAATTTCAGGCGACGCCTATTGCCAAAAACTTGACACCAGCCAGCCTTTACGCTCTCACCCCCCCCGGGGATCCATCAGGTCAAACTTGCCCTTCGCGAGTCCGGGTGACTGGTCTTATAATGAAAAAGAAATATCTTTGCCCTTTACGGCGGATCGTCCCATGACAGCCCCACAACCCGATTCCTTTCGGTTAAGTTTGCGTGATGGCGCCATGGCCAGCCTTATGGTCGGCATGGGAGAAACATACCTGGCGGCCTACACCCTGGCTCTTGGTTTTGGCGAAGTGGCGGCGGGATTAATCACCGTTCTACCGGTCTTCATCGGTTCCACCCTGCAGCTGGGTTCTGGTCTGGGAGCCCGACGCTTGGGCTCTGCCCGTCAATGGATACTTGGTTGCGCCATCATGCAGGCCGTGGCTCTCTTTCTATTGACTGCTGCGGTGATGCTACCCCCGTCCCTTACCCTGCTTTTTTTCGCCGCCTCCATGTATTGGTCTGCGGGTCTTTCCATCGCTCCGATCTGGAATATCTGGATCAGTAGTGTGATACCGGTCACCCAGCATCTGCACTTTTTCTCTTCAAGGGGCCGTATAGCCCAGGTTTTTACCCTCGCAGGATTGGTTGCTGCCGGACTTATGCTGAAGTCGACAGAAAATACTGTCTGGCAGGTGAAAACTTTTGCGGCGTTGATGCTGGCAGCCATGTTTTTTCGGTTGGCATCCCTGCACTTTCTCAAACAACAACCGGATACACCGTCGTCCAATGCGGTGTACGAACAATTTTCACTTCGGTCCGTCTTCAATCAGCTCACCCGCAGAAAATCGGTCTTTATCATTACATTTCTTTTCTTGATGAATGTGGCGGTCTACTTTTCCGCTCCTTACTTCAGTCCCTATATGCTGCGCAGTCTTGGACTTTCCTACGACCGTTACATGCTGTTAATTTCCTCCTCTTTCATAGCTAAAGCGCTCACCTACGCCTGGATGGTCTCCCTGGTGCGTTCCCGGGGCCTTTATGCCCTTATGCTGATCGGCATTATCGGCATTGTACCGGTTCCCGCCCTGTGGACATTGACCAATAGCTATTGGCTGCTGGTGGGGATTCATGCTCTGACCGGTTTTGTCTGGGGATGTTTTGAATTAGGACTCACCCTATTGCTGCTGCAGCACTATTCTGAGCGCTACCGTGCTCAGGTGCTGGCGGCCAGCCACTTTTTCAACGCTTTTGGCATGGCCATTGGATCGATTGCCGCTGCTCTCTATATGCGGGAGTTTGGCGTGCAAACCGCTACTTACCACAACATCTTTTTGATATCCGCCGGTTTGCGGGCTCTACCCCTGTTTATGGTGCCGCTCTTCATCCATAAAAGTATCAAACCAATCCCTATTTTCCTGCGTTCTCAAGGTCTCAAGACCACATTCTCCACCATCATTAAACCAAGTTTGACCAAGGTTGCGACAACCACTAAGAATCCCACCAAAGAGCAAAACCATTGCGAGGTTGGAAATCTGCCAAAAGTACCTTAGAAAAAAGATCCCTCCGCCAACAATCCGTAACAAAAACCCAATTGGCATTTTTTTCATTCCCACCAAAGCCCCTCATCATGTGCTGGTTGGCCCAAGCATCGTTAATGATGATAGAATGGAAATTAATTCCTCAACGCAACCCAAAATTCCAAAATGAATGACTGCCAAAGCGGTCAACTGGCAACGGCTCCAACCAATCGAGGTATGTCATGACGACCCCCCGGACTATTCTTCGCATGCGGGAAATCGCCATTTTGGCGGTTTTGGTGAGCTGCACCACAACTGAACCAAAAGGACCACAGGATCCCCTGGCGAACATTACGCCCACAACTCCCGCCAAAAAGGAAATCAAATCCTATATCGAGGAGGTGGACCAGGGGATTGAAAGGATAACGCCGTCGGAAGAGGGCGATGATAGCGAAAGTACCCAAACAGCGGAAGCTTCCGCATCGCCCGGTAGCAACACCACCGAGGGATCTACCGGTCCCGAAGGCATGCCCAAACTCAAGAATACTGAAATACCGATGGAGATGAATCAGGCGGTGCAAAATTGGATCACCTACTTCACCACCAAGGATCGCGAGCGCTTCCAGCGGTTCATCGACCGGGGCGAACGTTACCGCAAAATGATCACGGAAGTACTCAAAGAATACCAGGTACCGGAGGAGATCTACTACCTGGCCATGATTGAAAGCGGCTTTGCCACCCAGGCTCGTTCCCACGCTGCAGCGGTGGGAGTGTGGCAATTTATCCGCGGTACTGGCCACCGTTATGGACTGCGCATCGATGCCTATGTGGATGAACGGATGGACCCTGTGAAGTCGACCGAAGCTGCGGCGCGTTACCTGCGGGATCTCTATAACGTATACCAGTCATGGTATCTGGCCATGGCTTCCTACAATGCAGGTGAAGCTCGTATTCTGGGAGCCATCATGCGGGCCAATACCCGTGACTTCTGGCAACTGGCGGCCAAAAAGGCGCTGCCTACAGAGACCCTCAATTATGTTCCCAAATTCATAGCCGCCACCATCATCGGGCATCACCCTGAGCACTTCGGTTTCACCACTCCCAAAGGCTCCGACTATCCGGAACTTGTGGCGGTTTCGATCCCCTCCCGCACCCGTCTCAACGATGTAGCCAACCACCTCGGCATCCCCTATAAAGAACTGCGCCAATATAACCCCGCTTTGAAAACCAGCTGGATTCCCAACGACAAGACCGGAACCTGGACCATCTGGATCCCAAAATCGGCGGAAGATAGTTATGCCAGCAAAGCGGATGCTATTGCATCCATGCCGCGCGGTGCCATGCCTAAAGGGCAAGCCGTCGCATCCAGTGGTAAACACCGGGTCAAACCGGGAGAAACCCTGCAACTGATCGCCCGTCGTTATAGCGTGGATGTAGCGGATCTACGCCGCTGGAACAAATTAAGCAGTACCAAAATCCGTCGTGGTCAGCTTCTGGTCGTGGAAGGCTTGGACGCTCCGGCGGTAGCCGTAAAACCTCGCATCCACGTGGTTAAACGAGGCGAGAACCTGGTGGTTATCTCAAACAAATACGGAATTCCCGTCTCGGTTTTAAAGAAGGTCAACCGCATGAAGCACAACAATCTCCTGGCAGGTCAGCGACTCAAAATCTCTGATAAACTTCCTGCCGATAGAAAGAGCCAGCGTTATAAGGTCCGACGTGGTGACAACCTCTCCAAGATCGCCAGCCAGTTTGGGCTCACCATCGCCCAACTCAAAAAAATCAACAAGATGAACCGCAATCTGGTCTATGCAGGGCAGGTTCTTAAGGTGAGCGAGAGTTACTAAGGTTAATTATGTATACCTTAGGGGAACAGGCCAGGGCCACAAATGCTCTGGCCTTTTTCTTTGTTATCACGCCAAAGCTTGAATGAGATTCGGGCCACATTTTTCACTTTTCCCTGATCAAATCTCAACTCAGGGCGCTATAGCCTGAAAAGGAAAAGGCCAGACTCTTCGTGAGAAGCCCTGGCCTTTTAGGATCGCTTTAATTCACCGCAGCTCTCTAGAGCTGCGGGAAGACTTTACCACTTGCTTCTTTTCTTTTCGATGGACTCAACACCTGGAGGAAGTGGCGGACACCATGGTTTGCTTTGTGGATCAAAATAAATGGGTTCAGGTAACTGTGCCGCAGGACTGGTAACCGGCACATCACCACGGCTGTCAACTGGCACATCACCACGGCTGTCAACCGGCACATCACCGCGGCTGTCAACCGGCACATCACCACGGCTATCAACCGGCACATCACTGCGTGCATCCACCGAGACATCGCCACGGGAGTCGAGCGGGATATCGCCACGTGAATCTACCGGAACATCGCCACGAGAGTCGACCGGCAGTCCAGTGGGGTTACCGCTCTTTGTTCCAACCTTACGTGCATCCGCGCAGGTGATGGTTTTGATAGCCGCTGTCGTGATACCAACATAATTGGCTGCAATTCCCCTCACGTCCACACCCACTGCCCCTGTTTTGATCAAATTGGGGTGTGTGGTTTTCGATACGTACTTTTTGAAACCGAGCAAACGGCATAGTCCGCGATCACTCTCGGCTGTGCGGCTGATAAATGGCAAATCTTTGCCACGATAATGAAAACGTGGTTCTGAAATCGTCACGCCTTTGGTCGTAAATTCATACTTGCAGACATCCTGACTCTTCAGCTGTCCATCGTGCAGCGAATACGGGTGGTAGCATACCAAGTCCTGGATGACCGCAACAGAACGACGGGCCGGACCAAAACTCACGGCACTGTTACGATCAATGCTTGCGGTTAATGTGCCGGCTGGCTTGCGGGTTTTAGTCAATAGTCTGGGTTGTGCCACAAATCCATAGAATCGCTCTTCACGATCTTTTCCGCCGTAGTAATCACAAGCACCGTTGATATCTGTTGTATCCGCGTTTAAGTAACGACCGTCGATGGTTGGCATGCGATAGATCCGGTGGGTTAGTCCGGAATATTCCACATACGACTCCTCTTCGGGCTTCCAACCGACTGAATCCGCACATCGAGGTTCGGCGATTTTTTTGGCACCCACCCCAAGGGCGTCGTCCAAACGACAACCTGTGCTCTGACTCCATCCCCCCGAATTGGTGTACACATCCAAGGTGGCATATTCCCTAAAGTCGTAGTCCTTGATGGATAACTGGTAAAAAGGGGCATTGTCCCCAAATTTACGCATCTTGTAGTCCCCTCCTTCGGCCACCGCCAGCGCGGTGAACTGACCGTGCAATTCAAGGGAACTTTGGAGGTTGACCCGACCGGCTGCTACGGATGAGGTGTTCTCATTTGGCCAGGTCAATTCGCAAACCACTCCCGATCCGTTCAGGGTATAAGTGCCGCTTGGATCGATGCTGATGGTGGCTGTGCAATTCCCGGAGCTCAACTCGTAAACATGAGGGGCTTTCCAGGTGATGTATTCAACGTAGGCATTGTCCAATTTGGAATTCTTATAGATGGACTCCCAGTATTCCGTCCAATCTTTGTCGGTGGCGCCACTCCAAAGGAGGTATTTTGCGGTTTTTGCGGTTTTGAAATAACCATAATTTTTTGCCCGAATTGCGGCTGCCGCCGCTTTGGATTCTGCCGTACATTCCTCGTCCAGTCCAAATACGGGCTCTTCCGTTTTTTCAGTTTCAATCTTGCAGTCTCTTCGCCACTCGAGCGACCCCTCATCTTCATTCATTACCAAGTCTCGATCGACTTGTGTTTTCACCCAACTTTCCAAAAAGGCCCCTTGGGGCTCCGCTTGAGCCGGTGCTTTTCCGGCGGCCACCAAAGCCTGCCAGGCATTATCGTTGGCGGTTTTAATGGCGCCGGCCAGAGAATGATCCACCACTTCTTTTTTGAGGAAGTTGTTTAACCGGGAGATGTGATCAAAATAGTCACCGGTGGGCACGATGACCGGCTCCTCCCCCTCTTTGATGGCCGACACACTGCCACGCTGCTTGCAGCCGCCAGCCGCCAATGCAGCCACGACCAACCCACAAAGCCATAATTTCATAAACCACTCCTATTCATGGTTAAATAGCTTCACTAATGCCTTCACTCTCTCGGAATTCGGTGAAAAGAGTTTACGCCGCCAAAATTGCAGGGATCTTTCCAGGACAACAGACGGTGTTTAAACGATTTGTCTTTTATTATATCAGAGAGAAAGTATCGCGGCGTTTACCATCATATGTGATTCATTTAAAGAAAAACAAAATTGGTAAATTATCCCCTTAAACCCGACAGATTGGCGACCCGTGGGGGGTCATTTTTTCACGACACAACCGCCACCCGAAAAACCATATCAGCCACCAGCCGCTGCTGCTGGTCTTGCACTTCAATACCCCAAAGCTGCGTTGTTTTGCCCCGATGTTTATTGCGGGCTGTTATGGTCAGGACGCCCCCCATTTTCACGGGGCGCACATGGGAGGCGGTGATATCCATACCAAAAGCCTGCTGGTCTTCCGCTATGCAAAGATTAGCGGCAATACTCCCCAGACTCTCACCCATGTATACCGATACACCGCCATGCAGGTAACCAAACGGCTGACAGGCGGAAGGGGTTACCTCAAAACTGGCCGTGAGTTCACCGTCTCCGATCTGGGTAAATGCTGCATTCCACTTGGTGGCCAGGGGTGGTATCCACTGCCGGTTCAATTCTTCCAGCGTGACCGCTTTGGTCCAAAAACCCATGATAGCTCCTCTTTCTGCAGCTCAATGACGATAGACCTATCCTAGCCGCCGCGCCAAACATGCAAAACATCTATTTTAATACATTGTATTAATTGATCTAATTCCAGCCAAACCCCAATCAGATCCGCGCGATTATCCTCTTCCCAAGGACAGGGTTTCCCTGTTGGTAAATCCCGAATACATTTGCTAGATTACCCCGGTCAAAACGCCCAGAAACCAAATTTAGGGAACCAACGGGAGAACATCCGTGCAGTTAAACCTCACCGGCAAACGCGCTTTGGTCTGTGGAGCCAGTCAGGGCATCGGCAAAGCCTGTGCTCAGGAATTGGCACTATTGGGTTGCGATGTCACCATTCTGGCACGCCATGAATCCACTTTAGCACCGGCCCTTGCCAACCTGTCCGGACCGGGACGCCACCATACTCTGGCGGTCGATTTAACACAGATCAACCAGCTCCGAAGCACCATCGACGAATCCATGCAAATACACGGTCCCTTCCATATTTTGATCAACAATGCGGGCGGACCTCCGGGAGGCCCCATCACAGAAGCCAAGCCCGAAGACTTTATCCGTGCCTTTGAGATGCACATCTTAGCCAATCATACCCTGGCCCAGTTGGTGATCCCGGGCATGAAATCCAACCAATTTGGACGCATCATCAATATCATTTCCACCTCGGTGAAGATTCCCCTGCCGGGATTGGGTGTATCAAATACCATCCGTGGCGCCGTGGCCAATTGGGCCAAGACCATGGCCGGTGAACTGGCCTCCTTTGGTATCACCGTTAATAATGTGCTACCCGGAGCCACCGAAACAGAACGTTTGGCGGGAATCATCCGCACCAAAGCCCAAAAGGCCGGTACGTCGGAAGACGAGATGGCCCTTCACATGCGCCAGGAAATCCCGGCGCGACGCTTTGGCAAACCGGAGGAAATCGCCGCCATGGTGGCCTTTTTGGCATCACCGGCGGCATCCTATGTCAACGGCACATCCATTGCAGTGGATGGCGGGCGCACCGGCTGTCACTGACTGGAGATCATGGCATGAAAAAAATTCAAAACTATATCAACGGCCAATTTTGTGATGCCTCGTCCCGGGAAATCATTCCTAACGATAATCCATCCACCGGCGAAGTATACAGCACGATTCCCGATAGCACAGATGTCGATGTGCGTTCCGCCGTCGCGGCGGCCAAAGCGGCGTTCCCCCTCTGGTCTTCCACATCTGTGCAAAAGAGATCGCAACTTCTGGAGCGACTGGCCTGCCTCATTGAAGAGAACCTTGAGGACCTGGCCCAGGCAGAATCCATCGACAATGGCAAACCCATCACCATGTCCCGTGCGGTGGATATTCCCCGCAGTGCCGCCAACTTTCGTTTTTTCGCGGACGCCATCACCCAGTTCGCCAGCGAATCCCATGCGGATGGTCACACCATTCACTACACGCTGCGACAACCGCTGGGAGTGGTGGCCTGCATTTCCCCGTGGAATCTGCCCCTGTATTTGTTTACTTGGAAAATTGCGCCGGCGCTTGCGGCGGGCAATACCGTGGTGGCCAAGCCTTCGGAAATAACTCCCATGACCGCCTTTCTTCTCTGTGGTCTCGTGGAAAAAGCCGGCTTTCCCGCCGGGGTCCTCAACATCGTGCATGGCCGTGGCGATCGCGCCGGCACGCCCCTGGTCTCGCACCCGGACGTCAAGGCCATATCGTTTACGGGGGGAACCTCCACCGGAGAGAAAATCGCTGCATTAGCGGCACCACAATTTAAAAAACTATCCCTGGAGTTGGGGGGTAAAAATCCGGTCATCGTCTTTGCCGATGCGAATTACGACCTGATGATGTCCACGGTTGTACGGGCAGCGTTTGCCAATCAGGGACAAATTTGCCTATGCGGCTCCCGCTTTTACGTCGAGCGCTCTCTCTATGAAACCTTCCGTCGGGATTTTGTGGCGGCGGCCTCCCGTCTGAAAGTCGGCGATCCCCTGGACGAATCAACGGAACAGGGTGCCCTGGTTTCCAAACAACACCTGGAGAAAGTCATGGGTTATGTGTCGCTGGCAGAATCAGAAGGGGGCAGGATTCTGACCGGTGGCCAGCAGGTACGCCTACCGGGAGCGCAGGCGGGGGGATGGTACATGGCACCCACCGTCATCGAAGGGTTGCCAACCCAGTGCCGCACCAATCAGGAAGAAATTTTTGGACCGGTTGTCACTATCGCCCCTTTTGACAGTGAGGACCAAGTGGTGGAGGAAGCCAATAACAGCCCCTATGGCTTGGCAGGTAGCCTATGGACACAGGACATCACGCGGGCGCACCGCATGGCCCATCGCATCGATGCCGGTATGTTATGGATCAATAACTGGATGCGCCGGGACTTGCGTACACCCTTTGGGGGTGTCAAAAAATCCGGCGTTGGACGCGAGGGCGGCTGGGATGCTCTGCGATTTTTCACCGACACCAAAAATATTTCGGTCACCTTTTAGGAGTTGTCATGTCGCAGGATGTTCAAAAGTATGAATCCTCCCGAGCACCCAAACCTGTGGGATTGTACCCGCACGCTAAACGTGTGGGTAATCTGCTTTTTCTCTCCGGCATTGGCCCGCGGGAACGGGATAGCAGCAAGATCCCCGGTGTTGAATTAAACGACAAGGGTGAGGTGGTGGCTTATGATATCGCCGCCCAGTGTCATTCCGTCTTCCGCAATATCCGTCATGTGTTGGAAGAGGCGGGTTCGGATTGGAGCAAACTCGTGGACGTCACCGTGTTTCTCACCGACATCAAACGGGACTTTAAAATCTACAATGAGATCTATGCGGAATACTTCGAGGATTGCCAGCCTTGCCGCACCACGGTGGAAGTCAATCGACTGCCAACCCCCATCGCCATTGAATTAAAATGCATCGCCACGATTTAAGGGAGATTCTCCATGCAACCGTTTCTGCCCCCGTTTAATTTCAAGAAGTGGATCGATGAAAATCGTGCATCGCTGAAACCTCCCGTGGGTAACCGCCTGGTATACGAAGACACCGAATTCATGATCATGGTGGTGGGTGGCCCCAATGCCCGCAAGGACTTCCATGTGAATCGCTCGGAAGAATTTTTCTACCAGATCGAAGGCGACATCAATGTTCGCTCCATAGTGAATGGTGAAATCGTTGATATCCCCATCAAAGAGGGTGATATCTTTCTATTGCCCAGTGATGTCCCCCACTCTCCCCAAAGACCAGCAAACACCGTGGGCCTCGTCGTGGAGCGTAAACGTCGGGAGGGGGAATTGGACGGGTTTCAATGGTATTGCGAGCATTGCGGCACCAAACTCTATGAGGAGTTCTTCAAGTTGCAAAATATCGTCACGCAACTACCACCGCTATTTGAGCGATTTTATTCAAACTCCACTCTGTGTACCTGCAAGAAGTGCGGGACCCGGCAGGAGAAACGCTGATTCCCTGTGACCGTTGGATGAATCCCATGAAAATAATCGATATCCACACCCATATTATGCCGCCCCAGATGCCGGATTTCAAAAGCCGGTTTGGTTATGGCGGCTTCATCCGTCTGGATTATGAATCCCCTTGCTGTGCCAGTATGATGCGGGATGATGGCAAATTTTTTCGCAAGGTGCACAGCAACTGCTGGGAGCCCGCCGAGCGATTGCGGGAATGCGACGAGCATGGCGTGCATGTCCAGGTCCTGTCCACCATACCCGTGCTTTTCAGCTATTGGGCCAAACCGCAGGATGGCCTTGCGGTCTCGCAATTCCTGAACGACCACCTGGCTGGGGTGGTGGCTGAAAACCCGCGACGTTTTGTGGGGCTAGGCACCATTCCACTGCAGGCACCGGACCTGGCCATTCAGGAGATGGAACGTTGTGTGAAGGAGCTGGGATTTCCGGGTGTGGAAATCGGCTCACACGTCAATGAATGGAACCTGAATGCTCCGGAGCTGTTTCCGGTATTTGAGGCGGCAGCTGCTTTAGGAGCCGCAGTATTCATACACCCATGGGACATGATGGGCACGGACAAGATGCCCCAGTATTGGCTACCATGGCTGGTGGGCATGCCGGCAGAAACTTCCCGCGCCATCTGTTCGATGATCTTTGGCGGTGTCTTGGAGCGTCTGCCGTCGTTGCGCGTTGCTTTTGCCCATGGAGGCGGTTCCTTCCCCCTGACCATTGGGCGCATTGAACATGGATTTAACGTGCGCCCGGATTTGTGCGCTGTTGACAACCCCATCAATCCCCGCGCTTATCTCGATCGCATCTACGTGGATTCTCTGGTGCACGATGCCGAGGCCCTCCGCTTTCTGATCAAAGTCATGGGAGAGGAACGCATCATGCTGGGCTCCGACTACCCGTTTCCTTTGGGCGAGGCGGTTCCCGGTTCATTGATCCAAGAGATGCCTGATTTGAGCCATAAAACGCGAGCGTCATTGCTCTGGGACAATGCTGTGCGCTGGCTAAATCTTCCTGACGATCGTTTTTTACCGTGAAAGGCCCGACCATGACTTCTTATGAAAACACCCTCACGTTTGCCCGACGCCTGGACATGGATGACGCCCTGCACAGCTTTCGTCACAAGTTCATTTTTCCCCCCACGAAAGCCGGTGAGAGATACTTATATTTTTGCGGCAACTCTCTGGGATTGCAGCCGGTAACCGTACGGGATGCTATTGATCAGGAGCTACAGGACTGGGGACACTGGGGGGTCGAAGGGCATGTCCACGCCCATAATCCCTGGGTGTCTTACCACGAACGTTTAACACCCGGTCTGGCCCGACTGGTGGGGGCCACTCAAGCGGAAGTGGTTCCTATGAACAGCCTGACAGTCAATGTCCATCTTCTGATGGTTTCGTTTTATCGCCCCACCGCTGAACGTTACAAGATCCTGGTGGAAGGCAACGCATTCCCTTCCGATCAATATGCGGTGGATTCCCAAATCCGCTTTCATGGATTTGATCCAGCCAGCGCCTATGTAGAGCTGAAGCCGCGAGCCGGTGAAACCACGCTGCGCACAGAAGACATCCTGGCTACCATTGAGCGGGAGGGGTGTAACATTGCCCTTATCATGCTGGGGGGCGTCAACTATTACACCGGTCAGGCCTTCGACATGGCAGCTATAACGCAAGCGGGTCATCGGCAAGGCTGCGTGGTTGGGTTTGATCTGGCGCATGCGGCGGGAAATCTTCGCATGCACCTCCATGACTGGGGTGTGGATTTTGCCGCTTGGTGCAGTTACAAGTACCTCAACGCCGGCCCGGGTGGCATTGCGGCCGCCTTTGTGCATGAAAAACACCATAAGAGCCCACTTCCTCGCTTCGAGGGATGGTGGGGGCACAATAAGGCCGATCGTTTTGCCATGCCACGCGCTTTTAGCGCCATTCCCACCGCTGAATCCTGGCAACTCAGCAATCCTCCCATTTTCCAGCTGGCTGCTCTCAAGGCCTCCCTCGATATTTTTGACGAAGCCGGAATCGACCGCCTGCGACAAAAGAGTGAGCGGCTCACGGGGTATCTTGAGTATCTTCTCAAATCCATCCCCGGAGAAAAGTTTGAAATCCTGACCCCTTCGGATCCGCAGCAGAGAGGGGCACAGATATCGGTCCGGATTTTTGGCAACCTGGATGCTGTCCAAAAACAGCTGCTGGAGCAAGGGATCATCTGCGATCTTCGTCGGCCGGATGTGATTCGCATTGCACCCGCTCCTCTCTATAATAGTTTCGAAGACGTTTTCCGCTTTTCTGAAATTTTCAAAAAAAGTTTGGCCTGAGGAGAAACCATGTTCCTACCTTCACAAAAGCCTGTAACCATTGTTGGCGCTGGTTTGGCCGGCTCATTGTTAGCCACCCTGCTGGCCCGCAAGGGTTATGGAGTGACTCTTTGCGAAAAGCGTCCAGACATGCGCAAGACCAGTCTGAACGCCGGACGTTCCATTAACCTGGCAATTTCCGTGCGGGGGATTCACGCACTGGAGCAGATCGGACTGGCCGACGAAGTGTTGACGATGGCAGTCCCCATGCGGGGTCGCATGATGCATAGCACCAATGGAGATACCACCTATCAGCCATATGGCAAAGACGAGTCTCTCTATATCAACTCGATTTCCCGCGGCGAGTTAAACAAAGCTCTAATGAGCCGGGCCGAGCAGGAAGGGGTTAAAATTCTATTTGATCACTCCTGCACAGGTATGGACTTTAGCCAGGGCGTGGTTCGGTTTACACAACCTGATGGCAAGCCCGTCACGGTTGCAGGTACTGTGGTGATTGGCACAGACGGTGCTGGGTCCACGCTGCGCATGGATATGATCAAGCAGCAGCCGCGTGTGACCTATTCCCAAACCTACCTCGACCATGGATATAAAGAGCTCACCATGCCTGCAGCCGTAGGCGGTGGTTTCCCCATGGAGAAAAACGCCCTTCATATCTGGCCTCGCAAACAGTTTATGCTCATTGCTCTGCCAAATATCGACGGCACCTTTACCTGCACCCTGTTTTTACCCTGGGATGGACCGGAGAGTTTCGCTAAATTGCGGACTCTGCAGGATGTTACCGCGTTTTTTCAAACCTGGTTTCCAGATGCGCTTCCCCTGTTTCCGCGCCTGCTGGAAGATTTTTTCCAAAATCCGACATCAGCTCTGGCCACCATCAAAACGTTTCCCTGGCATGTGAATGGCAACGCATTAATTCTCGGTGATGCAGCCTCCGGCATCGTGCCATTTTTTGGGCAGGGTATGAACGCCGCTTTTGAAAGTTGCCTGGAGCTGGTGGAAACCCTGGAACAGAAGAACGGGGACTGGGGACAAACTTTTGCGGCGTTTGACCGCCAGCGCAAGCCCAATACCGATGCCATTGCGGATATGGCGGTGGAAAACTTTGTGGAGATGCGTGACCTAGTGGGTGATCCCCATTTTCTGCTCAAGAAAGATATCGCCCGCCGCATTGAGCAGAAGTATGGCGATCGGTTTGTCTCCCAATACACCATGGTGTCGTTCCGGCGCACTCCCTATGCTTTTGCGCACCAGGCAGGCAAATTGCAAAACGCCATGCTGGAATTCCTGACAAAGGATATTATCCGGGGAGAAGACCTAAACTGGCAGCAGGTTGAGGCTGCATTGGCCAGGTATGAAAATGACCTGGCCCAAATTCCCGCAAAGGGGATTTGACCGTGTCAAAAGATATCCAGCCATCAGCACCTCCCCAGGCTTTCCAAATCCCCATCGATGTGCGCTTTCGCGACTTGGATGGATTGGGTCATATCAACAATGCGGTTTATCATTCCTATATTGAACAGGCTCGAACCGTCTGGCTCAACGAATCCTCCCTGATGACTTCAGCCGGAAAACGTATCCCTCGGATTCCGGTGATTCTCGCCCGCACCGAGATGGACTTTTTGCAGCAGGGATCATTTTCCGACAAGATCACCGTTTCTGCCTGGATTTCCCGGGTAGGAGGCAAGAGTTTTGATTCCGATTATGAAGTCAGGGCTGAGGGGAAAGGAGTCATCACGCGGGCCCGTGCTGTTCTTGTTTGGTTTGACTATGAAAAAAATGTCAGCATACCGATTCCCCCGCAGGAACGCGCCTGGTTGCAAGCTCAGCTCGCTAACTAGAATCATCGACTTAACGCAGGCGCTTTAGAAGTTTATACTGACGGACACCCCACCCGTTATACAGGTCTGCTTCGAATCGTTGTAATAGCAATCCTCGAGCGGCACGATGGGTTCAGAAGAGCTAAAGCAGCTGTTTGACGTCGCGTTGCCCATCGTGCAGGTGATGCACTGCTGAGTATCTTTGGGAGCAACGGAACAACCGGGTGCCAACCCGGCGGTAAAACCTTCTGGAATTGTCACGTTAGAGCCAGTACTACCTGAAGTTCCTGTAGATACAGTTGTGCTCCCTGACGATTGTCCATTGCCGCTGATAACCACGGCGCCGGATGAAGTGCTGGACGAAGATGAATCGTCGACAGTATTCGCAGATCCCCCATTGTCATTGGTGCCCTTGGTATTGATTTTCCCAGTTTTACCCGAACTTTCCTGAGCATCAGCCGATCCATCTTTGACTATTTTTGCTTTGGAGCGGGATATCGCGACTGGCTCATCGCCTTCGGGCGTACCGCAACCGGACATCGGCAATACCCAAACGATCACTGCCATCGCAAGGATGAGGGATTGCTTTGGCAGGTTGTTCAGGTTCCGTTGCATAGTATTCCGTACAAAATTTTGACAATACGCGAGAGCTAGGTCTCATTTCGGAATATTTTACCTGAAACTTAACAAGTTTTTTCAGCTCACACAAAACCAGATAATTACCTCTAGATATTCAACATGTTACCTAAACTTCAACGAAGGGTCATCAGAGCTGTTTTAAACCGTCAGGTCCCGATGCCTCGGGCATATGGAAAAATTACCTTGAATCAGAGTCTGGTCCGGGAGTCCTTCAATCCACTAGGGATCCGCATTTGCATCCATCTTGGCTTCTAGCTCCGCCCATCGGACATATAGGCTTTCTACAGCTTGTTCAGCGTCCTGGAGATTGCGGGTGGCCTCCTGAAGTTTAAGGGAACTGGTTTGAATCCCAGGATCTTCCACGGCCATCTGACAGGATGCCAGATGCGATTCTGCCTTTTGTATGGCACCCTCCATCGCATCAAACTCCCGCTGCTCCATGTAGGATAGCTTCTTTACGGATTTTCCCCTCTGCTTAGGACCATCTGCGACGGCAGTGTCTTTGGTTCCTTTATCTCGTTTAGCGGATTTTTGGGCTGCGACGAATTCTCTTTCCCATTGTTCATAGGATGCATAGAGCCGGGACTCCCCTTCCCCTGTCAATCCGACAAATATATCGCAAAGACGTTCCAGCATATAACGATCATGCGTCACGAGGCCAATGGCCCCCGGAAACTCTTCCAGACTTTGTTCGAGATTTTCCAGAGTTTCAATATCCAGGTCATTGGTGGGTTCATCCAGCAGCAACACATCAGCGGGTTCCAGCATCATTTTTGCCAGCAACAGCCTTGCCCGCTCCCCTCCCGACAGAAGACGAACGGGTACATTTAACTGCTCCGCCTGGAACTGGAAGCGACGAGCCCAGGCTGCCACATGAATAGAACGCCCCTGAAAGACCACGGAATCATGACCGTGGGACAACATCCCTTTCAGGGTTGCCTCAGGATCCAGCTGCTGGCGGTTTTGGTCGAAATAGACCAAACGGAGATCATCTGCATGAACCACTGATCCGCTGGTTGGAGTTTCCAACTTCAGTAAGAGGCGCAATAGCGTCGTTTTACCGGATCCATTTGGGCCGATGATTCCCAAACGCAAGCCGGGAGTTAAAACCAAATCAAGGTTTTCGATAAGCGGTCGTTCCCCCACGGCCATGCATATTGCTTCTGCCACAATCAGTCGTTTGGTCTTGCGACCCGATGCAGCAAAATCCAGTTGAACCCCTTGTTGGCGGAGGCGCCCCCGGCTGGCATTCAAATCTGCAATGTAAGCCTCCGCTTGTGAAATGCGGGCGCGGGCTTTTGTGCCTCGAGCTTTCACACCTGCCGCCAGCCATGCGCTTTCCCGCCGCACCACATTCGCAAGCGACTCCTGCCTTTTTGATTCCGCCTCAAACCAGGCGTTACGGGTCGCAAGGAAGTCCTGATATCCCCCATGGCCCGTCAAAACACCATCAGGATAGGCCCTGTTGATTTCACAAACTTTCCCGCAGACCCTGTCCATAAAAAAACGGTCATGGCTGATCAGCACCCAGGCAAAGGCCGCATCCCGCAGCAGTTGCTCCAGCCACAATACCCCCTGAATATCGAGGTGATTGGTGGGTTCGTCCAGAAAAACCAGATCTGGCGCGCCCAATACTGCCCCTGCGATCGCCAGGCGTTTTTTCCAGCCTCCCGACAAGGTTCCTAGAACAGCACCCGGCTCGGAGAAACCAAGACGATCCGCCACCACTTGCGCTTCGACTTCCGCAGTGTCCGTCGTGAGTCCGGCCTTTAGCGCTAAATCAGTCAGAGTTTGCAGTACCGTACGTTTGTCATCCCAATGGGGATCCTGCTCCACAAAACCAACCTTGAGGTGACGACGTGCGGATACGATCCCATGATCGGGTCTTTCCTGCCCTGCCATGATACGCAGCAGAGTCGACTTGCCGGCGCCATTGGGTCCAATAATGCCAATCCGATCACCATCGGATACTGTGAGGGACAGTGAATCAAAAAGGTTTTTGGCGGAATAGGCTTTCCCCAGATTCTGACAACTTAACAAAACACCCATTGACAGCACCCGTTCTAAAGCAATTTAATTTTTTCAGAATAAAGAGGAATTTCCACGGGCAATCGCAGTTTTTCTTCGATCTTCTTCCGCAGCTCATCAGCGCTTTTTGCCTCGCCATGCACCAAAAATATCTTTTTTGGCGATCGGGGTGCTGTCTCCAACCAGTGAATTAAATCCCTCTGGTCTGCATGGGCCGAAAAAATATCCACCTGTTTAACCGTTGCAGCAACTGGAATCTGCTCCCCAAACATTTTCAGGACGCGACCACCGGATACCAGGGTATCCCCCCTGGTTCCTGGCGCCTGATAACCAGCCAGAAGAATGGTGTTATTAGAATCCGGCGCCAAAGTCCGCAGATGATGCAGAACACGTCCACCTGTTAACATGCCACTGGCGGAGATAATGACCATGGGACCTTTACGAACGGAAGAAAGGCTTTTCGATTCCTCTACAGAACTGACAAACCGTGCATTGGCACAGGTTTTGGCACACTCATCCGCATCCAACTTGTGCCATCCCACATAATTTCGGTATACGTTGGTGGCCTGGGTCGCCATGGGACTGTTGAGGTAGACCGGAACAACGGGAGACAGGCCTCGTTCAAAAATCTGATTGATCACATAAAGAAGGGTTTGAGCCCGTCCAACCGCAAACGAGGGAATGAGCAGTATACCGTTCTTCTGCACAATGTCATTGATAATATCGGCGAGGAGCTTATAAGCATCTGCCTTTTCATGGTTTCTGTCACCATAGGTGGATTCCATGACAATATAGTTGGCCTCGGGCAGTGGATCAGGGGGATTCATGATCAGGTCGTGATAGCGCCCCAAATCTCCGGAAAATACCACACTGGTCCTTTTACTTTTGACCAGAACACTGGCTGCCCCCAGAATATGGCCGGCGCTGGAAAAACGCATGGTCAAGTCACCAACATGAAAATCATCATTCATCCGCACCCGCTTGAAGTGGCGTAATGCTTTATCGACATCTTCAACGGTATACAGTGGTTGGGCGGGTTTATGCTTAGAATAGCCCTTGCGGTTGGCATACTCCGCATCCTCCTCACTCAGACGAGCTGCATCCGGCAATAGAATGCGGCATAGATCCAGCGTGGGTGCTGTGCAGTAAATTGGCCCTGTGAAACCGTTCCGTACCAGAAGGGGGATATAGCCGCTGTGATCGATATGGGCATGAGTCAGGACTACAGCATTGATTTTCGTCACATCGACCGGTAAGGGCTCCCAGTTTTTCAGACGCAGTTGTTTGTACCCTTGAAACAGGCCACAATCCACTA
>JAKQGS010000378.1 GCA_029556045.1 Pseudomonadota bacterium
AGTCGCGAGGTTGAGAAGGAGTATCTGGCGATTGTGCATGGGAACCCGGTGCAGGACTCCTGGAAAGAACTAGGACCGATCGGGGAGCCGGTGGGCAGCAAAATCCGCATCAAGCGCTGGGTTGTTCCCGGCGGTCTGCCATCGGAAACCTGGTTTCATACGCAGGAGCACCGGGGTGAATATGCTTTACTCCGGGCCTTTCCCAAGACCGGTCGCACCAATCAAATCCGCATTCACGCCGCTTATGCTGGCCATTACCTAGTGGGAGACAAGCTGTTTTATCCCGATGAGGATATCTTTGACGAGTATGTGAAGTACGGCAATACCCCGAATGTGGAAGCCCGCACCGGCTTTCGGCGGTTATGCCTCCATGCCACAGCCATCAGTTTCCGCCATCCTGAGAATGGACGCATCACCACAGTGCGGTGCCCCATGCCCCAAGACATGCGAGAGTTTTGGGACCAAAAACTATTGACTTGATGGTGATCGCAGGAGGGCTAGGCTTTCCAGAATCCATGCTTTTATCGCCAGAATGTCGGCGTCGCTCAGTTTGGCGTCACGGTGCATCAGGGTATAGAGGAACGGGGGCATTTCACCGCGATTCACCACGTCTTCGATATCTTCCAGAGCACGCGCGGGATTACGATAGCCGGAAAATGGAAAATCATGGGACATATCCAAATGCTCTCGAGCTTCGGCGATATCGTGGTCAATCAGCTGCTTGACTCCGGGGATGCGGTAGTACCAGGGAAATACGGTTTGATTGCTGTGGCAGTCAAAGCACTTGGCTTTGAAAATCGGCTGCACTTGGGAAAGATACTGGTCATTGACAACATCCAGTACGTCACGGGAAACGGGAGGTGGTGGGGATTCTGCCTGATGCCCCCCATGATTACCGCCCTCATGAGCAAATGCCATTGGTGAAATAAGTGTCATAGTCAGAAAGCAGATGATCTGAGTCGTCATGGTGTACAGTAGCCTCTTTTGCCTCGTTCGGGGATCGTTTCACCGCTCAATCAAGCTATTTCATACCATATGGTCGCTCTGCCTAATACGGCAAGGTGCGTTTTTGTTGCCAATATTTTGCCGCCCTCTCGATCAGATCCTGAAACTGCAGGTCGAGCGGTTGGAGCAGGGACTGAGAATCAGGGGTTTGCTGCGGTGAAAGGCTTTCGATGATGATGCGCAGAGCCTGGGGCGGAAAGCTCGCCGATGGGGAGTTTAACGTCTGGATCAGATAGTGGCTTTGCAGATAAGCATGTTTGGCATCCTGTGCGTTCAAGCGGGTAAAGTCTCCCTCCAAAGCGGACGAAGATAAAAAACTGCTTTGATCGGGCGGAAACTGGTCGAAACGGCAAGCGCCGGGGCATTCCACCAGCTGGGCCAGCCCTTCACCGAACCATGCGGGAATGCCGCGACGACCGACCCGATCCGACAGCAGGGCATGCACCAGTTCATGGCGTAAAACCCGCTGAACTTCTGCGGCGTCGGTGGCAGGATTAAAGTGCTCTTTAATGGGAATTCGCAGGCGGCCGTCAAACAGTCCATTGGACCATTTGGGGCTATAGCTCACCAATTCACGAAATCCCTGATCGGGATACAACACTGTTTCAATGGGAGCTTCCGGAGGGGTAAAGCCCAGATTACGGATAAATTCACTCAGTGCAGCTTCCAAAACGTCGAGGGCCCAGGGGCCCAGGGACTGGTGTTCATCGGCGCGATAGCTCACGGTAAAATACTGGGAGCGCGCGGTGACCTGATGGCCGCTTTCTTTAACTTTGGCCTGCATGGATCGCCGCCGATCCTCCACCATCATGGCGGAACGGGTTTTTTCATCCATATGGGCATCCTGGATCGAATTCAGCACCGTCAGCGCATCTTCAAAGCGCCCGTTTGACTCAAGAATGTCCGCATAGAGGACCTTAAGTGGGCCATCACTGCCATTGGCCTCCAGATACCGGGTCATATACTCTTCGGCAGAATCATAATTTTTGAGTCGGTAGTGGCAGATGGCGAGACCTTTTTGCGCTTCACGCAGGGGGGTCTGGCGAAAGGCTTCTTCGAAAAGCGCAAGAGCGGTATCACAGCGTCCCTCCCGTACCTGGAGCCAACCGAGACTGGTGCGGATGGCCGGCAATTGCTGTTTGATCCAGGTCCGGAAGTTCTCGGGGTATTTGGCATCACGGCTGAGAGACAATGCCAGGTCCAGGGTCTCCTTATACTTGGCTTGAGCATAGAGATCCTGAAGATTCTTGAGAGCTGCCTGGACCTGCTGCTGATTCTGCCCTGGGGGAGGAGATGTGGTCAGGGCAAGTTGCGGTTGGGCATCGACGGCTGTGGAAGGAGCCGGAGGCGTTTTGGTCTCTGAAATCGATTCAGGCACTGGTGCAGGAGGGGTAACTCGGCGTTGGCTGACGTAGTATCCCAAGCCGGCCAACAGGATAACGATGACGAGTATTTTGTTGTGCATCGATCTCTCATCAAAAGAAGTTCAGATGACCTACTGACTGCCCAAACCTGTCCATGGGTCGGCTCATCGTGCCCTGGTAATGACTTCTACGGGGATCATGTTCCCGCCATCAGTTGCCCCTGCTGGTGCAGCGCCAGCAAATCCATGTATCCACCGATAAAAACACCATCGATCACAATCATCGGAACGGTGCGGTACCCGTTGTTTTCTTCGGAAAGTTTGCGGCGTAAATCAGGTTGATGATCGAGATTGATTTCTTCGAACGGCAGATTGAGACGCTGCAGCAGCTGCTTGGCTGCTGTGCAGTAACCGCAGTAGGTGGCAGTGTAGACTTTGATATTTTTGACCATATGCGACGGTCCTTGTTTTTCCATGCAGTAGAGGTTAAATCCTTGCTCCGGTAGCAGAGGCGCGGATCCTCCAAAAACTTCCCCTATTTTAGCACGGAAATCCAATGAAAGACCTTCATGAATTAGCGTGGAACGCCCTCAGGCAGCTTGCGGGCAAGGCTGGATCGGGCCTGGAGCAGGAAAGCGAACCCCATGTGAGGGAGCGCCTGATCGGGGTGGAGAAGGCTGGTGATAAGATAGAAATTCGTATAGCTTCTGATGGGTTATCTCTCAATCATAAGGCGTTGATTGAACAGGAATTACGCCAGTATATTCAGGCGATGGATCCGGACGTGGCTTCGCGCCTGTTGATCTATTTCAAGCGGAAAACTCCCCTGGGTCCCGGACATTCAGGAGGTGTCGGCGGTCTAATCACCCCCCAGCGCACGGCGGGAGCCTTTGGCCTGAAATTGGATAAGCGGGCCATCCCCGGGGTGCGTGAAGTGATTGCGGTGGCATCCGGCAAGGGAGGGGTCGGCAAGTCGACGGTCAGCGTAAACCTGGCGGTGGCGCTGGCACAATCCGGCAAACGAGTGGGACTTTTGGATGCGGATCTCTATGGTCCCAGCGCCCCATTGATGATGGGTCTGAAGGGCCCCATGGCGGTGAGCGCAGATGCCCAGTTGGTGCCACAGGAAAAATTCGGGGTCAAGGTGGTGTCGTTTGGATTTTTGGCGGATTCACAGAACCCGGTTATATGGCGGGGCCCCGTGGTTTCCAAGGCGCTGCGGCAATTGTGTTTTGAAACCGCCTGGGGTGACCTGGATTACCTGATTATCGACTTTCCTCCAGGCACTGGCGATGTGCAGTTGACTCTGATTGAATCCATACCAATTCACAAGGCTGTGATTGTGTCCACACCACAGGATGTGGCGCTGCTGGACGCCCATAAGGGACTGACCATGTTCGAAAAGCTGGATGTCCCCGTGTTGGGGATTGTGGAAAATATGGCGTATCATATCTGCCGCCAGTGCGGGCACACCGATCACATATTTGGACACGAGGCGATGCAGCGATTTGCCAGTGAACGCAAACTTCCGGTGATTGCGCAAATCCCTCTTCTGTTAGAAATACGACAGGGGGCGGATGCAGGACTGCCACCGGCCTTGGACAAATTCTCGGCATTGGGGCGCCCATTCTATGAACTAAGTAGCAAAATCATGGTGTTATAGTGATTGTGATCGATGGGTGTCATGGTCTTTGACACCTGTCAGGGTGCCAGCGGTGTAACTCCCTGAAAACCGACAGGCTCCATCGTCCCGGTGGTGCTGGCGAAGGTACCACACCTTGGTTTTATTTACCTTTTTTGATTGGCACGACCTCTGCATAAGGGCGATCACACGGATACTCCGTGGACCTGCGGGTCGGTTGGCTGTCCACCTTTGTTTG
>JAKQGS010000381.1 GCA_029556045.1 Pseudomonadota bacterium
CTGGTGGAAGTCCAAACCCTGACCCAGGGCATGGTGGGCGTGGTCTCCGGCTCTATCAAATCGGTGGCGGAAACCCGCGTCGGTGATACCATTACCAATCCCACCAACCCCGCCAAGACGCCGCTGGCAGGATTTCAAAAAGCCAAACAAATGGTTTTTGGTGGCATCTTCCCAGTGGATGCCAGCGACTACCAGGTGCTTAAGGACTCGCTGGAAAAACTTCAGCTCAACGATTCATCATTGACCTATGAGGTGGAAAGCTCCAACGCCCTGGGGTTTGGTTTTCGGGTGGGCTTTCTTGGACTGTTGCACATGGACATCGTGCAGGAGCGGTTGGAGCGGGAGTACAACCTGTACTTGATCTTCACCGCCCCTTCCGTGGTGTATAAGGTCAAGACAGTGAGCGGCGATGTTGTGGATATTGAAAACCCGTCCAAGCTGCCGGACACCACCAAAATTGAATTCATCGAAGAGCCCTATGCACTGCTGACGGTTCATACACCGGAGGAGTTCATCGGCGCCATCCTCAAAATTCTGACTGACAAACGGGGCATTCAAAAAGGGCTGGAGTACGTGAGCTCCAACCGCGTCACCATCACCTATGAAATCCCCATGAACGAAATGATTTTTGATTTTCACGACAAACTTAAAAGCATCTCCCGTGGTTATGCGTCGATGGATTACGAAGTGACCGACTATCGCCAGGGGGATCTGGTCAAGGTGGACATCCTCGTCAACGGCGAATCCGTGGATGCCCTGTCCTGCATCGTGCATCGCAACCATGCGGCACACCGTGGCCGGGCCCTGATCGAAAAATTGAAAGAACTTCTGCCGCGCCAGATGTTCCAGATCGCCCTGCAGGCCGCCATTGGCAGCAAGATCATTGCCCGCGAATCGATTTCCGCCCTACGCAAGGACGTGACCGCCAAGTGTTACGGGGGTGATGCCTCCCGTAAACGCAAACTTCTGGAAAAGCAGAAAGAGGGCAAAAAGCGCATGAAGCAGATCGGCTCGGTGGAAATCCCCCAGAGCGCGTTTTTGGCGATCCTGAAGCTGGATGAATAAACAAACTCCCGGCTGATCACTCGTTTAATTTTATGTATACTGGATCAATCTTTAAAAGAGGAGATTGATCCATGCGTAAAAATCTGTGGCAATTGCTAATAGCTCTTTTTGTTGTAACGATATCCCATCCCCTCCACGCAGCCGACAAGGTGCCGCCGGTTCCCCAGGCCATTCAGAATCCCCTTTCGGCAGAAATGGGGCTGTTGAATGAAGCATTCAAAGGCCTAGTTGAAGGCATTATCCTCAACCGTTGGGACAAGATCGAAGAGCCATTCCACGCGGTCCATATGGCGAAACAAAAAACACATGAAGCGCTGCATCACAAGCAAGTTTTCCTGCCCAAAAACACCAACAAGGTGGCAGAATTTGTCAAGATGGATGAGACCTTTCATCACGACCTGGAAAAGATGCTGGGGGCGGTCAAGAAAAAGGACCAGAAGGAGTCTTTGCGTTTAACCCATAAGCTGCTGGATCAGTGTGTGGCGTGCCATAACATGTTCCGCGCGCAATAATTGCGGGATGACAAGCGCACTCTTTCGTCATCCAATCCCCAGCAAGTAGGAGGGATCCTGTGCATTGGGATGCCAACGTTCGGGTATTTTAGGGCACGTTCGGCATTAATCTAAAAAACGCCGGAAAAGTCGATGTTTTCTCGTCAATAATCTTGATTATTCTGACCGGTATTTTATTCTCTTCCCTATGAAATTCGCAGAAAAACATCACTGGAGAATAACTTGTCATG
>JAKQGS010000391.1 GCA_029556045.1 Pseudomonadota bacterium
TCGCTGACGGACCTGCTGTTGAATGTCCTGGCGTGGGGTGAATCGTCGCAGCAATCGTAAGGAACTCTGGGAAAAACCACCGACCAGTTCCATGATGGTCACCACCAGCCCAACGGCTCCGGCCACCCATGCGTAGGTTTCATAGCCAAAGTGGGTGAGGAGATAGATGACTGCCAGGGTCATCAGGATTATTTCCCGCACCCAAGCTTGGGAGGTATGACCGGATGCAGCTGACTGCCTGACGATCATGGGCACAATCTCGCCGGAGGTGTGCATCTCGGCGGACTGAACCGCACGGGAGATTTTCTCACGACCAGCATGATCGATATAACCGAGTAACCATTTTGGAATGTCTTTCATCACCAGTTCCCCGAGGCGCCACCGCCACTAAATCCGCCACCACCGCCGCCAAATCCACCCCCACCAAAGCCTCCACCACCGCCTCCCCATCCTCCGCCCCAGCCATCGCGACGATGACCGTGGTGGCGCAGGGACCGACCTAGGCCGGTGACGCGGGAGATGATGTTGAAAAAGATGGCGAGGATCACGAAGATAATGACAAAAATCAGCTGCAGGCCATTCAAAGATCCTGAACTTTGGCCACGACGGGAGGGTTGCATCCCCTCCAGCCCCTGAAAGGCCTGATTAAAGGGAAACTGCGGATCAGTTTTTTCCAGGATGCGATAGGCACCCATGACGATTCCTTCGGTAAATCGCCCCTCTTTAAACAGAGGCACAATCGCCTGATCGATGATTCGCTTGGAATAGGCATCGGTCAGTTCACCTTCCAGTCCCTGACCCACTTCGATACGAACCTTACGTTCGGTCTTGGCCACCATCAGCAGGACGCCGTTATCCTTCTGAGCGTCCCCCAACTTCCACTGATCCACCACTCGGATGGAGGCCTGCTCGATGGTTTCCCCCCCCAACTCCGGAATGGTCAGGACCACCAGCTGTGATCCTCCCTGCCGCCAGAGCCCTTCCAGCACCTGATTGAGCTGTTGCCGCACCGTGGGATCCAGCATCTGCGCTTCATCCATAACGGGGCGCGACAGGACCGGGACCTTGAATGGTTCACCCTGGGCCCACGCTCCTTGGGTGAACATCGAAGTCAAAACCCCCAGGACAAGGACCAGCAGATCATGCAGCGTAGCGCTGCTTTGGCGGTTCACTTTTTAAACTCAACCTTGGGGGCCGCTTCAATAGTGCCCTTTTGATCCGCCGGGACGTCCCACTGGGCCATCTTGGGGTGATGGTAAAAAATCATATTGGTAAAACTGGTGGGGGGCACCGTGATAAGATCGTTGAAGGCCTTGATGGCTTCGATATGCCGCTGACGGGCGATGGTGATGCGGTTTTCCGTGCCCTCGAGTTGCGCCTGTAATTCACGAAAATTCTGGTCCGCCTTGAGTTCGGGATATCTTTCCGCCACCACCATCAGGCGGCCCAGCGCCTGACTTAAGCCACCCTGCGCCCGCATATACTCCTGCACCTGCTCCGGTGTGGCTTTGCTGGGATCGATGGTGGTGCTGGTGGCTTTGGCCCGGGCTTCCGTCACCATGGTCAGGGTTTCCTGCTCATGCGACGCATACCCTTGGACCACACTGACGAGGTTGGGAATCAAATCCGCCCGCCGTTTATATTGGTTGGTCACTTCTGCGGAAGCAGCTTCCGTACCATTCAGTGCCTGGGGAATCGATTGGATGCCGCAGCCCCCCAAAAGTCCCAAACTCATGACAAAAGCGAACCGCATCAACTGTTTTTTCATAGACTCTTCTTCTCCTGCAATACGACTTCTGGCGAAATGGTGTCGTTTAAGTTTAAAATTAATCGGAAGCCGCACACCGATAACAGCATGACAGGCAACATCGTGGATCAAAATACCAGTATTGTTCTTGGGAAAATATTAGAAAAGATCGCCGTCGCCACCGAGCACCACCGCACACCCTTGGTGGTATTTGACCTCGACGATACGCTGATTGATTGTCGACACCGAAAATATGAGGTATTTCAGAGTCTTACTAAAGAAGCCGACATCAAAGAGCACTTTCCCACCGAAGCCCACCGCCTCTCTCACCTGCCAGTGGAGAATATTGTCTACCGGGTTCAGCACAACATGGACAAGGCCGGAATCACATCCCCGGACTTTCGCCGCAGGGCCGAAGAGTACTGGGCCCGGCACTATTTTACCCACGCCTATGTGGCCCACGACGTCTCCTTCCCAGGTGCCGTTGATTTTGTACGGGCGGTACACCAGGGGGGGGCTTCCATCATTTATCTTTCCGGGAGAGATATACCGGGAATGGGGAAGGGGACACGGCAAAGTCTGACTCATCTGGGTTTTCCCCTGGATGACCAGGCCCAATTGATCCTGAAGCCCAACCCGTTAATGCCGGATCTGACCTTTAAGCAGCTGGCCATTCCCATGATCCGACGACAAGGCGATGTGATCGCTATTTTTGAAAACGAGACCCGCAACCTGAACGCGCTGGGGGAAGAGTTTCCCCAAAGTCTTTTGGTGCTGCTCGACACCCTGCATTCCCCAGGTCCCCCACCGCCGCGGGATGGGACCATCGTGCTAAAGAAATTCTAGATGGCTTCTTCAAAAACTTGTGCCATGCACCCCATCACTTTTCCATTTCCACGGCGATCCGGGCACCAGGAGCTGGTGCTTCCACAAAGGAGATCATTCCGCTATCAGGCATATAGGTGGCCTCCGTGCTTTCACCATCCACCGTCACCGTCACCAAACGCTTCATACCACTGCCCACCGTAAAGCTACTCGGTAAATCGACGCCTTTGCGATAGGACACCGTGATGGTGGCCTCATCTGGGGGAGTTTCCCCAAAAACCACCTCCCAACCATCCGCACCTCGTTCCAGCTGGTAGGAGGACTCCTCCGCCAGTACGCCATTCACTTTGACCTGACGGGTGTCCGCCGTGGGATCACCATCCAAGGAAAAACGATTGAGGAGTACACCGTTTCGGCCATGGGTATATTCCGCCCGCACCACCGCACCCACCGCAGGGATCGACTTAAATGTTACCTGCTGCCCATCCAGTTCGTACCCGTCCCAGGGCTGGTCATCCAAGAGTATGGTCAGGCTATCCGCGTCCGGTTTCAGACTTAACGACATGGAGGACTTCAATAATGTCGCGACATCCTCTGAAATCTTCTGAAGGGTGGGAGAAAAATCCCCAACACAGATGGAGCCCCACTGGCCACCCGTCTGTTGAATCAGACTGTGATAAAGCGGTGCAATTTTATTGTTGCTGACATCGCACCCGACCATATCGCCCGTGGTTGGCCCCGAGAGAAGGCCGTAAACGCGAGCGGTCTCCCCAACCTTGCGGATGGATGCCAAATAATCCAGCAGCATTTTACCAGTTTTTTCATCAACGCTGGGACAAGCACCATCGGAACAATTGTCTTCATCACTAACGATCAACACCGCCACCACCGAATTCGCACGCACCCAGTCGGGAGAACATTTCAACCCCTCCAAAGCCTGGTAAACACCTCGTTCATTGGGTTGCCCACTGATACCGGCCGTCACGGCATCAGCAAATTTAGTGGCAAAATCAGCATCACTTTTTTTGATCAACCCCCGCGAGCATCCCTCCGCCACGGAGGTGGTGGTCACGTGAATCTGCCAATCGGTGTCCACCACAGCCGAAAGAAGAGGACCCAGTTTGCTGGCTAGGTTGGTTTGCTCTTGTCCCATGGATCCTGAATTATCGATCACCAGCTGCAGATCGAGTAACAGCTGATCCTGGTTCCAGGTTTCTGACACCGGTCGGCCGCTGAACCCTTGCATAAAATCAAGCGTTACGGTCGGCAGCGATTCCTGCTGAAGTTCGAAACTGACGATCTGTGGTTTTTTCTTGTCGTTTGATCCGACAAAATCGGTTTTGCCACAGCCTTGACCAAGGAGGAGACAGGAGGCCAGAAATCCATTCCGCATGGTGAGCATGTGATCCCTCAAATTCCGACGGGTGATTCTTACCGCAACATCAAATTCGTCGCGCTTATCGGAACTTCTGGGTGTAATCTTAAATACTTCTGAATTACGTCGTCATAATCATATGTTACGGCTGATATTTTCGAGTTGCGTCAGCAAAAGGGTTACTTTGGAATGCAATCTGGCGGTAATCACCGAGAATCACAGGGCGCTAGATGTAGGGGGGTGGTGGTGGCGGCCTGAACGGGTG
>JAKQGS010000418.1 GCA_029556045.1 Pseudomonadota bacterium
GTGGTGCAATACGTGGCACCGCAGCTATGGGCTTGGGGCGCCAAACGCACGGAGCGGTTGCGGCGGGTGACCGATCATGTGCTGGGGATCATGCCCTTTGAAACGGAATTTTTTCACAATCGGCAGGTGGCCTATACTTACATTGGCACACCGCAGGTGGATCGTGCCGAGGGCGCGCGCCGCCGTCCTGCCGAACTGGGTTTACCCTCCACCGGCCGGGTGATCGGGTTTTTTCCGGGCAGCCGCCGCAGTGAGGTGAGCCGCACGCTGCCGGTCATGCGAGACATCATGGGGACGGTGCGGCAGCAGGAGGCTGGTGTCCACTGCGCGGTGTCGCTGGCAGCCCATATGGACGCCGGTTACTTTCTGGCTCAATGGCCGGAGCTGACGGAAGAGCAAAAGCTGGATATTCGAAAACAATTGAACGCCCAGGGTTATGCGACTTTTGGGGGGCAGAACCTCACCATTGTGCGGGGGCAGAGTCTCGACTTGATGGCGTCGGTGGATGTGGCTCTGGTCACCTCCGGGACCGCCACGCTGGAGTGCGCCCTGACGGGAACGCCCCTGTCGGTGTTCTACCGCATGAACGGACTATCCTACCTTTTAGCCAAGAATCTCGTGAAGTTACCGCATATCAGTCTGGTGAACCTCGTGGCGGGGCGGGGGATTGTTAATGAATTTATACAAGATTTTAACGCAGAAGCGGTTGCCAAAGAACTGCTCTCTTTGTTATTACCCGGTCCTCGACGAGAGGAAGCCATGGCTGACCTGCGGAATTTACGGGCAAAATTGCAGGGGCAGCCTGGGAGCCATGGAGCCCGCTGGCTGAAAGATCACTTTCAATAATTTTATTAAAAATAAGGGGTCCATTGATGATGCGCGTTGGGATCGTGCTTCTCGGTTTGACGCTGGCTGGCATCGCTACAGCGGAGGATCGCCTGATTATCCTGTCCCCTCATCGGAAATCCATCCAGGACGAATACATCCCTGTCTTCAAAGATCATTACAAAAAAAACTACGGAACCGATGTCCGTGTGGACTGGCTTGATCAGGGGGGCACCTCCGACGACGTGCGTTTTCTCCGTTCGAAGTTTAATCGTAAAACCAAGACCGCTGGCATCGACGTCTTTTGGGGTGGTGGAACGGCAACCTTTTTAGAGCTGAAAGGGGACGGGCTACTGGCCCCCTATAAACTGCCAAAGGAGCTGGCGGAGCAGGTTCCGCAGCAGGTGGCAGGTATTCCCCTTTGGGATAGTTCCGAGAGCTGGTATGCCAGCGCCATGTCGTCGTTTGGCATGTTCTACAACAAAAAGATTTTGGAATGGGAAAAGCTGCCGGCTCCCCAGACGTGGGAAGACCTGATGGCGCCGCGGATGTTTAACGACATCAGCACCACCGACCCCCGCCACTCCGGCACCGCCAACACCATGAACTCCATCATCATGCAAGCCTATGGTTGGGAACGCGGCTGGCAGATCCTCACTGCGATTGCCGGCAATACCCGCGGCTTTGCCCACACCTCCACCGATCCCATCAAGGCGGTGGTGAGCGGCGATGTGATCACCGCCATGGCGGTGGATTTCTATGCCCTCGCCAAGATCGGCGATCTCGGTCCCGAAAATCTCGGGTTCACCATTCCCGCAGGCCAGACGGTGCTGGATCCGGATCCGGTGGGAATTATCCAGGGTGCCCCCAACCGCAAGGTGGCGGAGCGTTTTGTCAACTTTGTGCTGAGCAACGAAGGGCAAAAACTTCTGGTGTTGCCCAAAGGGGTGCCGGGTGGTCCTCGCAAGGCATCGTTGGGGCGTCTGGCGGTGAATCGCAAGACCTACGACGAGACCAAAGGTCAGCGGGTGAACGAGATCAACCCCTTTGAGCAAAAAGCCTTTCTGATGATGGACTGGGATCGTGCGGCTCGCATGAAACGGATCTTCAACGACCTCTATGGGGCGATCCTGGTGGACACCCACGGCGAGCTGAAAAAAGTATGGGGGGCGATGGTCCGCAAAAAAGCCTTGACGCCCGAGTGGGTGGCCAAGATTTCCACGCCACCGGTGACGGAAAAGGAGTTTTGGGCGCTGGCGGTCAAATGGGATGACGACGTGCTGCGCAATCAAACCATCAATGCCTGGGTCAAATACGCCAAACACAAATATGAAACATCAGCCCACTAACAGGGCTGTTCACGGTTGGAAGCAGGATTATCATGGAAGTTGTTTTTGAAAAGATCGTCAAAAAGTACGGCAACACCGCCGCAGTGAAGGATCTGAATCTGAAGATCCAGGATGGGGCCCTGCACTTTCTGTTGGGACCTTCCGGTTGCGGCAAAACCACCACCCTGCGTATGCTAGCGGGTCTGGAGGCTCCCACCTCCGGTCGTATCTACTTCGACGGACGGGATGTCACCGACAGCCCGGCGGTGGATCGGGGCATCGGCATGGTGTTTCAAAATTACGCCCTGTGGCCTCATATGACCGTGTATAAAAACGTCGAATACGGCCTCAAATTGCGCAAGCTGGACAAGGTGGAAATCAAACGGCGCATCGATGAGGTGCTGGACATCACCCAGCTGACCCAGTACGCCGAGCGTATGCCGGGACAATTGTCCGGCGGACAGCAGCAGCGGGTGGCTCTGGCGCGGGCTATGGCGATCCGCCCCAATGTCTTGTTGTTGGATGAACCGCTCTCTAACCTCGATGCCAAACTGCGGCTGGAGATGCGAGACAATATCTCCCGCATTCATCGCCAGACCAAAATCACCACGGTGTATGTGACCCACGATCAAAAAGAAGCCCTGTCGATGGGGACCTCCATCTCCGTCATGCGGGCGGGGGATCTGATTCAAACCGGTTCCCCACGGGAGCTCTACGATCGCCCCATGACCCCCTTTATCGCCAACTTTATTGGGGAGACCAATCTGGTGACGGGACGCTATCAGGGGAGCGATAAGGGGCTGCACCGGGTGGACACCACGCTGGGAAGCTTCTTCGCGGAAAACGTGGTGCAGGAATTTGCGGTGGGAGCACCGGTGTGCTTGTCCTTCCGACCTGAGACCGTCCATCTGGAGACCACCGATGCGGCACAAAACCGCTGGGGCATGCAGGTGGACCATCTGACTTACCTCGGAGAGACCGAACAGCTGCAGGTGATCAATCCCGATAAAACCGTGCGCCTGCGGGTGACCCTGTTCCATAGCCGCGGTCATGTGCTGACGGAAGGACAAACGGTCTCCTGCACCGTGGCTCCCAAGGACATCCTGGTGCTGCCGCAGCAGGACGACATGGGGGCAGGCACCTGATGACACAGAACGCTCCGACGAACGTCGCCACGACCGCCGATCAGACCTCCCGCTTTAGCCGGCTCCTGTCCGATGCGGTGGGCTACGGCACAGTGGCCGCCACATTGGCGGTGCTGTTTTTCTTTCTGGTCTGGCCGGTGCTGATCATCATGCAAAAGGCTTTTATTCATGATGGCAGCCTGACCCTCGATTATTTTTATCTGCTGTTCAGCAACTCCATGCAGACGGAAGCGATCATCAACTCAGTTCTGATCGGCTTAGCCACCACGCTGGTTGCCACCGTGGTGAGTCTGCCGCTGGCTCTGATCAACACCCGCTATGATTTTCCGTTCAAAGGACTGCTGTCGGGACTGTTGTTGGTGCCCATGGTGATGCCGCCCTTTGTGGGGGCCATCGGGTTTCAGCGGTTTTTTGCCCGCCGCGGGTCCGTCAATATTGCCCTGATGGAGTGGGGTTGGATCGACACGCCCATCGATTGGTTGGCCCCGGAGCATATGTTCTGGGTGGTTGTGGTGCTGGAGGTGCTGCACCTTTATCCCATCATGTACCTGAACCTGACGGCGGCGCTGGCCAACATCGACCCCAGTCTGGAGGAAATGTCCGGCACCCTGGGAGCCAGCCGCTGGAGAACGTACAAAGACATCGTATGGCCGCTGGCCCGTCCGGGGTATTTTGCCGGTGCTATCATTGTGTTTATCTGGGCTCTGACGGATCTGGGGACGCCGCTGCTGGTGGGCTATCACGAGACCATGCCGGTGCGGATCTTCAATATGGTGACGGATGTCAATGAAAACCCCATGGGGTACGCCCTGGTGGTGGTGGTGATCGCCATGACTGTGGCGTTTTTCCTGCTCTCCAAATTCCTGATGGGGCGCAAAAAATACGAGATGATGGCCAAGGGGCATGTGACGGAAAGCACCAAAAAAGCCACACCGCTGGGGTGTATGGCGATTTATGCGGTGATGATCGCCACCGTGGTGCTGGCGTTGATCCCGCACTTTGCGGTGCTGGTCACCAGCCTCAGCGACAAGTGGTTTATGACGGTGCTGCCGGAAAACTACACCCTGAACCACTATGCTGAGGTTTTAAGCCACGAGCTTTCCACCATCGGTATTAAAAACAGCTTTATGCTGGCATCCCTCTCTACCTTGTTTGATCTGGTGCTGGGGCTGTTGATCGCCTTTGTGGTGGTGCGTAAACTGATCCCGTTTTCTGGTGTGCTCGACAGCCTGGTGATGATCCCCATGGCGCTGCCGGGTATCGTGCTGGCCTTCGGTTACGTGGTGACCTATTCCGGCACGTTTTTGGATCCCATGAACAATCCGGTGCCTCTGCTGATCATCGCCTACGGCATTCGTCGTCTGCCCTACATGGTGCGGTCGGCGGTGGCGGGGCTGCAGCAGACCAGCGTCTCGCTGGAAGAAGCCTCCATGACATTTGGGGCCTCACGGTTTTACACCCTGCGCAAAATCACCGTACCACTGGTGTCTGCCAACCTGATCGCCGGTGGTCTTCTCTGTTTTGCCTACGCCATGCTGGACGTGAGCGACAGCTTGATCCTGGCCATGAAGGATCGGTTTTACCCGTTGACCAAGGCGATTTATGCCCTGTTTCTGGAGCAGGGGACCGGCGAGTTTGTGGCCAGTGCCCTCGGTATGGTGGGGATGGCTATATTAACCCTGTGTATTTTGGGTGCGTCCATGATATTGGGTAAAAAGATGGGCGAGTTGTTCCGTTCGTAAAGGAAGTTTAACGATCACATGATGGCCGTTGATTTTTTAAAAAAATGTTATAGCCACCTCAAGGCGGGGGAGCCGGGGCAACGGCTGACCGCGATATTTTTTATTGGGCGCGGCAAACGCCGGCACCTCGATATTCCGACCGTGATGGTATTAGGGGCAGCGGGGCTGATGGGGGGAACCCTGGTATGGGCCCTCATGAGTTTTGGCGTCCTCAGCGGGTTATGGGTGGAGAATAACCATCTGGAAGCAGAGCTGAAATCCCTGCAGCAGGGCATGTTTGATTACCAGGTTCGTTACGATCAGGTTTATGAAAAAGCTTATTTTGTTCCGATTTCCGATGATTTGAATTTGAGTGGCCCGCGGCTGGGTCCTGTGAGCGAAGCGCTGCAGGCGCCCCCCAATGAACTACTGTCCCTGACAGAAGGTCTTCCGGGAAAACAGCAAATCCCCAGCACCACCATGATAAAGGGGGACGAACCTGAGGTCGGCGTTCCCCCCAGGGCTGAGAACTCGGTTCGGGCGCAACCACTACTGCCACCTGCTGCTGTGAATCCCATGCAGCAGATGGGCATTCATCCGCCTGCGGAAGGCGGCAACCTGTCGCCGGAAGAAGCCGCCGTGGCTGATCATGGTGGTGACTATGTGGAAACCGTCAAGGGTGGAAAATCGGCGGACATCAAGGGGATGCCCCAGGCTGTGCGTGCGGTGGAATCACCGACGGCAAAATCCGACTCCACCACCAAGACCGTCGAGGCTCCAATGGCGGCGGTGGCCGGTGTGAGTGCGGATACCGCCGTGCCGGCAATCAAACCGTCAAACGATACGTCAGCAGGACTTCCTGATCCTGCTTCCAAAGTGCCGGAAAAGGCCCAGCAGGCAACATCCTTACAACTCAAAGCCAGCCGCGTCCAAAATACCGGCTCCACTCTGGTGATTCCCACCACACTCCGTAATCCCAACCCTGGCGCTCCGGTGGCTGGATATGTTTGGGCAGTGGTGGAACTGAAGGGGGAAGGCTCGGGGCCGCAGAAATTGGTTTATCCGGCTAATCTGACGTTGGATGCCAGTGGGCTTCCCAGCAATATCAGCAGTCTGACCGCGGTGCAGGTGGCAAAGACCTGGAAGGGACGTTTGGAAATGGCGATTCCTGCCGCGTCGAAAAACCGGCGGGTGGCATCGATCCGGGTGATGGTGAGTGATGGGGCGGGTAAGATCGTGGCTCAGCAGAGCCTGGGTGTTCCCCCGCGCTTATAGATAGTAAACGGTCATTGACCAGGAGGCTCCCATGAAGAAGTTGTTCGGTTCCCTTACAGCAGCAACGATTCTATTCAGCATCAGCAGTGCCTTGACCATGCCCGCGTTAGCGGGCAACCCCAAGTATGATCCCGAAACCGTGATCATGCGCGAGAATTTTGAAGCAGCCTGGCGTGCGGGTCATCCGGTGCAGAGTGCCGACGATGTGCAGAGGGACGGGATGGAATGGAGTTGTGTTCGTCGCGATGCCACCACGCCGATGCGTCCCAACATGATTGGCAACAGCCCCAACTACGACGCCCCCACGGCGGCGGATTCACACCAGCAGGCGATTCGTTTTCGCCAGCCAGGCGGCATCCTGCAGCAGCGGGTGTTTGACGCCACGTTTCTGGAAGAGGGTTATGATCCGATCGTTGGCAGCCTGACCCTATCACAGCAGGGGATGTCCGGTCCCTACACCCATGTGATCCTCAACACCAAACTCCGCTGGGCGGGAGTGCCGGGAACCTACAAGCGCACCTTCATGTGGGGTGCTGACGGTGAATCCCTGGTTTTTGAAGATGTGTTGACCGTACCTTTGACAGCGCATCAAAAATTGTATGTGTCCGCACCGCAGGCCATCACCGCTCCGGCGCAACTGGCCACCGGCTACGGCTCCTGCATTCTGGCGCCAGAAACCCCCAAATTCAAACGGGCGGTATTGGACGGGGTGACCAACCTCACCAGCAACCGGGTACCCTGGGTATGGGATGCGGAAAACCAGGTCTGGCGACGCCCTCACAATGGCTGTCAGGATCCCGATTGCCGCATCGACATCCAATGGCTGGCGCGCGATGCACAACGGCAGGCTTTGGCCAATTGCGAAACGCAACGTGCCTCCCTGCCAAATGCCGGGGTCTGTTCCGCCGTGGTGGAAGCCAGCGGTATGACCGGCTGGGGCTGGGGACATCCCTACGCCCGCGCCAAATGGACCGTGAAGTACGATGTGCCGGTGGAATGAACTTATCGTCATAGCGGGTTCATTCCCGGGGTGTGGGTTTCTTGAATCGTCTGCTCTATATACTAACCATAACCACTTTGGTGTCCTGCGGTCCGTCCCGTGATAATACCGCCGGACCCACCGTGCCCTACCGCGGTGGCGACCGGGAACAGGTGGACGTGGAGGCGACCGGCACCACGGTGGAATACTACGCCTCCCCCGATTCCCCCTTGCCCCGTGTGCAGGCGGTTTTGGAACAGCTGGGCCAGTTTCCAGCTTTCACTCAGGTCTTTTCCGGTGTGCGGGTGGTGGTGTCCCGACCAGGGGCCCAATTGACCAGTCTTGAAGGTCTCGATGAACGGTTTGTGGGGGAGGGGGCCGCATCTTGCACCGAGCTGCCGCCGTTTCCCGCCGGACCGGTGGTGTTTATCCGCTACAATTCCATCATGGCCTGGGACATCAGTTTTGCCCATGAGCTCCTGCATCTCAAATACTGTCTATTAGATCAGGCCACCCGCGATCGACTGCAGGCGGTGTGGGAAGACATGCGCAACCCCGCAGGACCTTCCTCTTCCTACTACGGCAATGCCAATGAGATGTTCGCTTACTTTGGCCAGTGGTACCTCGCTGGATTTGCCACCATCGTCAACGAAGAGGTGCCCGCCATGCACGGAATCCTCCGCGATGTTCTGCAGGAGGCCCGCCTCAGCGGCCAGTTCATGACCCCTGAATACGTGCGGCACCAGGTGCGGGACCTCAAACAAAAATTCTAGGAAATTGTCTATGGAACTCTTTGACGCCAAGACCTACCTCGCCTACGTGGAATATCGCCTGACCAGCCCGGATGAAAAAAAACGGGGGGTGGTCAAGCAGCTGGCGGAACATCTGCGCTGTCACCAGAGTTTTATCTCGCAGGTGCTGACGGGGCGGGCGGAGTTTAACCTCGATCATGCCTTTGGCTTCTGCCGTTTTTTCCAATTGGACGACGATGAAACCGCCTACTTTCTGGACCTGCACCAACGGGATCGCGCCGGTGATAAAACCACCCGTGCTTATTTTGACAAGCGCCTGAAGGAAAGACTGGAGCGCCGCAATAACCTAAAACTGCGTTGGGGTCTGCAGGATACCCTGCGGGAGGAGCTGGAGGCCCAGTACTTTCAGCAGTGGCTGGTGCAGGCGATTCACTGTGCGCTGTTAATTCCCGAGCTCAATACAGTTACCACCATCAGTAAGTATCTCAAAGTGAATGAATCGGAGGTCGTGGAAATTCTGGGCAAGCTGGAAAAAATCGGACTGGCCACCCACAAAGGCGATCAGTGGCAGGCCACCCAGAACAGCCTGCATCTGGGCAAGGAGTCACCGCATCTTAAGATTTTTCACGCCAACTGGCGCCTGAAAACCATGACCCATATTTATGATAAAAACCTGGATAACGGGTTGCATTTCACCGCCCTGGCAGCGATCACCGCTGAGGATGCCAAGCAGATTAAAGAACTTCTGATCAAAGCCCTGGAAAAATCCCGCAAGGCTATGCTGAACTCCGAGTCCAAAGAGATTCACGTCCTGTGCCTGGATTTTTTTGGGCTGCGCCCTTAAGCCGGATTTAGCCAGGACATTTTTGACCAGCAACCTCCCGGCAGACGATTGGACCTGTCGGAGCGGGTTTTGGTTGCACTGCCAGACCGGATTTTTTGAGATCCTGAAATCCACCAATATTGTGGGCCTTATAACCCTTGCGAATCAACTCATCGACAAACCTGGCTGCACGTCCGCCGACCGCGCAATAAACATAGACGTCCTTGTCCTTGGGAATCGCTGCCAGAGTCTCTTTATAGCGGGCCCCTTTGGCTTTGATCTCCGAGGTGGGCAGTGACCAGGCTCCAGCGATCACACCGTCTTTGAGTTCGCTTGTTTCCCGCACATCGATAACGGTGACGGCACCGACCTGGGCTTTGATTTCAGTGGACTTCAAATTGTCGGCGGCAGTCAGGGGAGTTGAATATGTGCCAAACGAAAGTACTGCGAGTGTGATGAAATGAATAAAACGGCGAGTCATCGGGACCTATCCTCCTCCAATTTCATGGGACAAGCATCATCCCATGGCTTTTAACGGTCGTCCAGAGAGATTTAGATTCCATGATAGACCGAGTTTGTTTGCACCGGGGCGAAAACCAATCCCAGCAAAAAAGTTGTGGGGCCCTTGGACCCCACAGTTTGGCCGACATCGCCTTTCAATCACGCATTTATTCGAGACCTCCTCGCGTCGCTGTGGTGTACCCTTGATCCAGCTCAAAGCGAGCGATTGTTGCCCCGATTTCCCATTGACTGCCGCTGTGGCTCATCATACCGAAGGGAGAGAGGCTGATCAGTTGCCCATCCACCTTTAAAACCCTGTCCACCATGGCCTGAGCCGGCGCCCAGTCCAAACCGATCGGAGCCGAGTTTGTGCAATTCTGCTCTTTAGCCAGAGACTCGTGATGGAGGAGTTGTTTGGCTTCCAGATTGGTGGCGCCGATCTGAATCAATTGGGCTCCTTGTATCTGAGTTGTGCCGTCCGTTGCGCTGGCCATCATGGGAACTGCGACCGTTCGGGTCTCCGGATCATAGAAAAAGGCACGGTGATCATTCGCCACAGGGGTATGGCCCCAGGTGCCAAATGTTTTGAAGTCCAGTCGACGGGGCTGTGTCGGGTCTTTCACATCAAACAGACTCACCTGCACTCCACGACGCTGACCTTCTTCTGTGGCGTCATAGCCAACGCCCACCAACAGGCCATCACCGATGGGATGGAGGTAATCGGAAAAGCCGGGGATCTTTAATTCTCCCTTCAGCTCTGGTTTATCAAGATTCTGCAGGTCGATCACAAAGAGGGGATCGACGTTGCGAAAGGTGACAAGATATGCAAAGGAATCCACATAACGGACCGCATGAAGACTTTCCCCGGGGGCAATGCCGGAGATGGAGCTTTGGCTCACCATTTCCGTTGAGTCCGCGAAATGCTTCAGGATGGTCAGGCGCGTGCCCAGGTTGTTCCACCGGGTGTCCATGTCCCGTGAAACGATGGCCACGGCGTCTTTTGCGGCAAAATCCTTGAAGGACCATGATTTTTCCACGATGCCGCGCACCATTCCCATGGATGCGGCGCGGGCGTCCGCACTGGCAGTGGGTAACACGATGCGGGTGATAAAGGTGCGGGCCTGTCTTTCGATGGGGTTTTCCGGGCTGTCATCCGTCAGTCGAGCGGACGGCTCGGCCGAACCAAGGCTTCCGTCCGATGAAACAACACCGTCACTGGGGCTGGACGACGGCATTTCTACCGCGGGCGAGGAGGTAACGCCGTCGTTGCTGAGATTATTCTGGGGATAGTGGGTTTTGGCCAGATAGAGGTGATCCTGGCTCATGTACATCAGATCGGCGTAACCCAAAGCACCCAGCACATGCTCTTCAAACGCGACGGAGGCGAGGTTGATGGTGTGCAGAGCGGTCAGATCGAGGGAGGGATCCGCGGTGATTTTTTTCAAAACCTTTTGGCAGGGGATGCTCCCGACCGATTGCTGCTCCTGATCAATGGCGGATTTCAGATCGGGCATTAGGCTATCCCCCTGATCCACCATGGGCTCGGCGCGCTTGGTGGCGGAGCCCGGATGGTAGATCGGCAGGTATTGCTGGGTCATCAGAAAAAGTTTGTCCCCGATCAGACGGGATCCGGACATATGGCCGGAAAGCTCCTGGCTGTAGAGTTTTTCCGGGATTTTGCCGGCGGTCGCCTGAAAACGGGTGACCCGTGTGCCCGTTGTTTTGCCATAAAACTGACTGAGGACCACCAAGCGGTCACCGTCGGCATAGAGCGTGAACGCGTAA
>JAKQGS010000421.1 GCA_029556045.1 Pseudomonadota bacterium
AGGACCCCGGTTCTTGCAAACCAGGGCTCTTGGGTATGTTATTTGCGGGGATGTTCAGGAAAGAAGTTGCGGTATGATTCAGGGGTGGTCTTGACCCGGTGTCAGTCCCCAGTTTTGTAATCCGTATTGCTTCAGCTTGCGCTGTAGGGTTCGAATCCCAATCCCCAGGCATTTGGCCGTGTGGGTGCGGTTATAGTTTTTTCGTTGAAGCGTTTGCAGGATCACCATCCGCTCCACTTCCGCCAGTTTGAGGTGAGGGGGGAATACCACGATGTCGGTACGAGTTTGTTTGCCGTCCAACAGCCATTCTTCAGTTGCGATCATGATATTTCCCCCTGTTTGATCTTCTCAAAGACGCATGATGGCTAGAGCAAATTGAGGGCCAAAGTTGCGGTGTTGATGGGGGACGGGTGGCAAATATGTAAATAGATGAAATTATTAAGTTTATGATGGCTGGTCAGTCAAACTCCACAGATCGCGGTAACAAAAATAAACCATCAGCGCAGGAGGGCTAAGATGGACTCAGATGGTATCTTAGAGCTGTCTTGAGAAAAGTCAGAATCAGGAGCTGATTCTGGTATGGGATGAGATACCAGGCGCAGCTTGCGAGAATGATTTTTGAGGGGAACAGGAATATCAGCTTCATAGGACGGCAGAGAGGAAGCAGCCACCACTGTCATCGGCATGGAATAATTGGGCAGGGCTACAACATTCAATGCCGGCAATCGCTTTTGGCGCAACAAATCGTCGGCAGCACTGATGCCATCGATCTCCTGGAGGAGTGCGTCATATCCCGTGGTTTGGCTTTTTTCGGGTCGCTGGGGGATCGACTTTTCCGCAACGAGGTTTTTAAGCCGCGCCAGCAGTTCATTCATGGATCCCGAGTTGGCATTTCCTTGCGTCATAAGTCCATCCATCCTTGGAAGAACTGCGGGATTGACCGCCCGCCAGTTATTTTTATTATCGCATTAAAAACAATTAACATTAGTTATTTTGATAAAAATACTTTATGAAATATTTTTATATAAATGTCTTTAAAGCGAATTTTTAAATAATTTTATTTTTGACAAAATTCACAGAAAAAGGTGCTACGACCGCCCTGCACGATTTGGTGGATTGGTTTTCCGCATTTGGGGCAGGGTTGTCTATTGCGGCCGTAGACGTTCAAGGCAACCGCAAAATACCCCTTTGACCCGTCATTGTGGCGGTAATCGCGAAAGGATGTGCCGCCAGCAGCAATAGCCTCCTGCAGCGTGCTGCGGATGGAGGCCGCCACAGCTCCCCATTCAACGTCCGAAAGCCCGCCTGCTGGCCGCCGGGGGTCGATGCGTGCACGAAACAGGGATTCCGAGGCGTAGATGTTACCGACTCCCACCACATTGGCGGCATCCATCAAAAATATTTTGACGGGAGTGTTCCGCCCAGCTGCCAGAGTCTGCAGGTGTTCACCCAACCGGGGAAACTCTAATGGTTCGGGCCCCAAATTAGCAAACGCCGGCTGTGCGAGCAGGGATTCAGCCGAGCAGCAATGGATCATCCCGAAGCGTCGCGGATCCACATAGTGCAGGTAAAAAGCTGATTGGCCCCCATGACCGGCAAACGAAAAAATGGCGTGAGTATGGGGCTTTTGAGGTTGAGGGGACAGCTCATAGAAGATATTTCCCGTCATGCCCAGGTGAAAGATTGCAAAGCCCCGTGTGGTCTGCCACAGGAGGTATTTAGAGCGACGAGTCACCGTCAAAATATCCTGATTGAGGATCAATCGCTGAAAATCGTCCTGCGGAATCGATTCCCGCAGGTCAGGACGGAGGAATCGAATCGCTGTGATGGTCCGGTGTGTGATGATGGGTGCCAGACCGCGGGCCAGGCATTCGACTTCAGGCAATTCCGGCATGGGGACCCCGACTTATGGTTTCCCCGTAACATGGCGCAAGCCGGGCAGGATGCCAAGTTCAATATGCCTCCGCCGAGAAGCCAAAGGCTTTCGCTTTGATAACGATGCGACGATTCCGCTCCTGATATCCGGGGGCATACAACCCATCCAGTGGCTCGGATTCCCCTTGGCCAATGGCCACAACGCGAGCGGGATCAAATCCCATTTCATTCACCAGAAACTGCCGCACAATCATGGCTCGCTGATAGGATTCCACCTGGTTGGCATCGGCAGGGCCGTTGGGATCCGTAAAGGCTTCGATCAGAAGAATCGGCAGACGGACGTTCAGGAATTCAGCAGCGATTTCCCGTAATTTGGCCTCACCCTCCGGGGAAAGTTCAAACGTGGAGGGGTAGGCTTTGGGGTCTTGGAAAAGATCGCGATAGGGCGCAGCGACGATCGGGGTGATGCTGGGAACCTGAGCCAGGATCGGGGTCTCAACTTTGAGGCGATCGCCTGCCATAATGCCAGGATATTTGGGAAAAAAGGCCTGTGATTGCAGGGATCCATTCTCCTTGATTTCCGCAATGGTAAACGTGGGAGTGACCTGTACGACTTTGAGAATTCCTGTATCGATCCAGATTGGTTCGTCGCCGGGTTTGGGAGGGGGAGCTTCACGCTGACTCAGGAAGATGGCGCCGGGCAGGATACCGTGTTGGCTCCCCCCTTGGATCATCACTAATTTGTCGTCGGACTTCTCTATGAAATGGGCGATAGTCATTGTCGCACGGCTCGGATCAATGGCGTGTATTTCATGAGCCCAGATTGCCGGGTTTATGATGACGGATGCTCCGAGACAGGCTAAGTATATGATCCAACGAATGGGATTCATGGTGTGACCCTCATGCAATGGGATGGAACCGACTAAGTTCATCGTGTTGCTAGAGGTTTCGGCTCAAACTGACAAAGGTTTAGACACTCCGCCTTGTGAGGGGTGTAAATGGTTCCAGAATCTCGATGAATTCTCATAGGTTGGGGTATTTATGGATCGCGAATTTTGGGAAGGGGAGACTGGCCAACCCTCCCTGCAAGGACACCGTAGGGAACTGATTCGCCGGGCGCAGGAGCAGATTCCCGCCCTACCTCTGCCTTTTTTGCATGCACCATTTTCCCAAAAGCCCGCCGCCATGATTGCCCTGGGACCGCTGGACGATGGGAGTCTTCCGGTGCGTTTGATTGAGGTTTTGCTCAAAATGCAGGACCGATCACCCGGCAAACTTCCGTCGGGCCTTATCATGCCCATGGGAATCGCTGCCGAATCGGTGGGCCTTGATTTTGAGAGTCTCGCAACCCGGTTGCGGTTCCCTTTGGTGCCAGTGGAGGCGGTGCAGGACGAATGGGATATCCACCTGTTCCGTGGCAAAGCAGCCAGCTCCTTTTTGGTTGACGCGGCGACCCATGATCGGGCGGGATTGCAATACCTGATCGAGGTGGGACGGGAATACAGTATGGAGGCAATCGTCACTGTACAACAGGAAGAGGATTGGAAGGTGGCGCTGCAGAGCGATGCCATGATCCTCCGTATAGCACCCAATTTGAGCTGGCCGCAGGCCCGTTTTTGGGAGAGGGGCCGCGATCTTGAAATGTCTCGATTCATTCTCACTGAAAATGAAAGCATGGCATTGCCGGAGCAGGGTGCCAGGGTTGTGCCGTTGTGGGATCCCGCCCTTTGGTTGGCACATCGACAGAAATTTTTAGACTAATGTATCTATCATATATCGAGGATGATCATGAGTGAGCATAAGAGAGATCTCTACAAAGCCTCCGGCGTCGATGTGGAAAAGGGTGACGCGCTGGTGGATTGGTTGCAGGAGGATCGAGCCGAGTCCCAACAAAAGTACGGGCACGTGGTGTCTGGCATCGGTGGATTTGCGGCGTTGTATCGGCCGCAGTTTCAGGGCATGGTCGATCCACTTCTGGTGTCCAGCACCGATGGGGTGGGGACGAAGGTTCTGCTTGGACTGGAGACTGGCAAACTGGAAGGGCTTGGCATCGATCTGGTGGCCATGTGTGTGAATGATCTTTACACCATTGGTGGTGTGCCACTATTTTTTCTCGATTATTTCGCCACAGGTGTCCTGGATCAGGATCAGTTTAAACAGGTTCTATCCGGTATCAAAAATGGCCTGCGACAGGCATCCACGAGTCTTCTGGGTGGAGAAACAGCCGAACTGCCGGGACTCTATGCGAAAGGTCATTTTGACCTGGCGGGTTTTGTGGTGGGCGTGGTGGATGCTCCTAAAAAGTTGGGGGCAGAAAAAGTCCGTGTCGGCGATGTGCTGGTGGCGTTTGAAAGCAGTGGTTTTCACTCCAACGGGTACTCCCTTGTGCGCCGCTGGCTGGCTGAACAAAAAGCGGATGCCGTGCTGATCGATAGAATCATGACCCCGACAAAAATATACAGCGCGGTCCCGGCGCTTTTGGAACAGGTCCCTGACGCCGTCCATGCTCTGGCCAATATCACCGGGGGAGGCATTTCCGGCAACTTGCCAAGGGTGATGCCGGACAGCGTGGTATGCCAGATTCAGCAGTCTGCTCTGCCGACCCCCGAGTGGATGGCTAAATTCTGCCACGATCACGGGGCCACCTTTGCGGAGGTGGAAGGGGTCTACAACATGGGAGCTGGCATGATAGCCGCAGTGGCAGAAGACGCCGTCGATCAGGTGTTACAGAAAGCTAAGACATTGAATATGCCGGGTTGTCGAGTCGGACGCGTCGGATCCGGGCAGGGTGCCGCCACGGTTCAATTCACTTAGGAGGAACGAATCATGTCGGAATTCAAACCAACACTGCATATTCTCAGCTCATCCCAGTTTGACCGGCCATTTTTGGATTACATTTGCCAGTTGACGGACACCATCCGCAAGTTTGACAAGAGCAAAGAAGGTTTGATGTATCTGAACGGTTTGCTGGCACACAAGAGGGGCATGCTTTACTTCACCCAGCCTTCCACTCGAACTTTTTTGTCGTTTGATTCGGCTTTGCATATCCTGGGGATCCGGGGCAGTGAAATTCGTGACCCCAGCACCAGCTCCGAACGCAAAGGCGAGAGCATTGAGGATTCTCTGCGCACCTTTTCGAGTTACGTGGACTTGATCATCATGCGCACATCTGTCCCAGGTCTTTGTGATCGCATTGCACACTTTCTTGATCAGACACCCCGTCCTGTACCGATTATCAATGCCGGCAGTGGCCCGGACGAACATCCAACACAGGCACTATTGGATATCTACACCCTGACCCGCAGTTTTAAAAAAATCGGCGGTATCGAAAACAAATCGATAGTCATGGTTGGAGACCTTAAGCGGGGACGTACCATACGTTCTTTAAGCGGACTATTGACTAATTATGAAGGGGTTAAAATCATTTTTGTCTCGCCGGAGGAATTTCGCATTTCGCAGGATCTCCGGGATCGCCTGACCAGATCCAAAGTGGCATTTGAAGAGACAGAGGATTTCAAAGGAGCCCTTGCGGTCGCGGATGCGGTTTATATGACACGGGTTCAGGATGAGTACGATGCTGATCAAGGGGAATCCCGCAAAGTCGATACCACACGGTTTCATCTGAAGCACGAGCATCTGAAACTGATGAAAGAATCGGCGGTGATCATGCACCCTCTGCCGCGGCGGGAAGAAATCGAGGCGACGGTCGATAACGATCCCCGCGCTAAGTATTGGCGGCAGGAACGCAATGGTATGTGGGTGCGGGTAGCCCTCATTACCAAGATCTTTGGTGTCGATAATCGCATACTGCTTCCTGAACTTTAGAAGGGGATCCGCTGATGCGCCCATTGGTATTGGCCAGTATTTCCATGAACAGCCGCGGTGATCGCAATGATAACTTGCGCCGGGCTTTTGATTGGGTTCGAAAAGCCTCGGATATGGGGGCGGAATGGGTGCAGTTACCCGAAGTCTTTTCCTACCACGGACCTTATGACGGCCTGGCGATGATCGCTGAACCGGATAGCGGGCCGTTGTGGCAGTCGCTCAGCGAGCTTGCCAGGTCGTGCGGTGTGGTTTTGTTTGCTGGTACCGTACCGGAACAGCCCGAGGCTCATTTGCCAAGGGAAACTCGCGTCAATCGCCATGGTCAAAGCCGGGTCTACAATACGCTCTATGTTTTTGACCGCGACGGTCGAAATATTGGCAAATACCGCAAAACCCACCTGTTTAATCTTCTGGCCCCGGATGGACAGCCACAGTACACAGAAGGGGATGGCTTTATTCCCGGTGACGAGCTTTCCATCATACCAGTGGATGGTTATCAGGTTGGATTAACCATCTGTTACGACCTTCGGTTTCCCGAATTGTATGCAGCCATGCATCGTAAAAGCCCCATGGATGTTCTGGTGATTCCCTCCGCATTTACGGTCCAGACCGGTATGGCTCATTGGGAGATTCTCTTGCGGGCCCGTGCCATCGAGCATCAATGTTATGTGTATGCCGCTAATCTTTGTGGCACACACTTAGGGGGCAAGGCATCCTACGGGCATTCTATGATTGTGGATCCTTGGGGGCATAAAATTGCGGATACCGGAGATGGCGAAGGCATTGCGCTCGGAATCCTGGACCCCGGCCTGATCAGTGCATGCCGCACCCGCCTGCCGGCTCTCGCCAATAAACGTCCGGAGATCTACGGATGAGCCGCGGGGACTTTCAATATGAACTGAAGATGATCAACGGTATCAACGGTGATCCGGGAGTTTATATTTTTTTTCCCCATATGGCCTCTGCCATCCTGTTTGACCTGGGATCACTGGACGCGCTGTCCAATCGTGACCTGCTCAAGGTTAAAAATGTTTATGTGACCCATTGTCATGTGGACCATTTCATTGGATTTGATCGTCTCTTGCGGGTCAATATTCCCCATTTTCGTCTGGTGAACCTCTGTGGCCCAGAGGGTTTTATCAACAACGTGGCTGCTAAGCTGCACGGTTATACGTGGAATCTTCTGGAGCCTGGGCAGATTCGTTTCAGGGTGCGTGAGGTTCATGCTGATGGCGAAGTTTATGAGGCAATGCTGACCAGCGATAATCGTTTTAATCCCCACCCGATCAAAGTGCCTGCCTATGAAACCATTGCTGATCCCAATGGACATCGTGTGGTGATGGAGCGTTTTGCGGATCATGGCCACATGGAAGCCATCATTCTCGACCACGGAACGCCGTCTATTGCCTACCGCTATCATGGACCCAGGAGAAACCGGGTGGACGTGGAAAAAATCTATGCATCGGGTCTGAAAGAGGGGCCCTGGATCCGTCAGTTTCAGTTGGCGGCTCAGGATGGCCGCATGGATACTCTGATCGAAATCGAAGGACAACCCCACCGGGTGGATGAGCTGGCCAAGACCTTTTTAAAACATCTTCCTCCATTTTCCGTGGGATATATGACGGATATTGTCTTTCATCGCGACAACCTGGAACGGTGTTTGGAGCTATTTAGGGGTACCAGTTTATTGATCGCTGAGTCCAGTTTTCGTCATGCGGATCGGGATCGTGCCGCGATCAAAAAACACCTCACCACGTACCAGTCCGCCCTGATTGCCGCTCTGTGTGGTGTGCAATGGTATCGGAATTTCCATGTTTCCGGGATCTATGGCGAAGGCGAAGAGGTCCAAGCAGTTATCGATGAGGCACGCAACGCCTGGGAGCAGTTTGGCCAAATGCCCGAAGATCGTCTACACCAGGCCCTGCAGGAAGAATTGGAATCACCGACGAATGGTCGTACCGTCTAGGACTACTGCATCGGTTCAGGATTGACTTGGTATCAGTTCATATCGCGTTTTAATTCTGATTCCGCGCGGCCTGTTTCCATGTCAGCCTGTTTTTCCAGTTTTTCAATGATGGCATTGAGGTCCACCGTGGTCTCGAAGTCATCGGGGTTGATGATGCCTTTTTCATCAAGGATGGTTTTAAGGCCCTTCAGGGATTTGGCAAAGGAATTTTGCAGTTTGGTGCTTTCCCGTAGCAGAAACTTCAGGCGGAACATTTCGGTGCCCAGTTCCATCATGGTATGTTCCAGCTTGGTTATTTTGTCGCTCATTGATTATTTCCCCCGTAGTGTCTCGATCTGAGTCCTCTTTCCAGGTTGTCGGCTTTATCCAGCGATACTTTAGCGACCGGGAACCCAAGTTTTATGGTAAACAAAATCGCCCCGGTATGGTCAACCGGGGCGATTCAATGTGACAGTTAACTGGGAATATCAGCTGGTGCGGCGTTTTTCCAGATCGTATTTGGCAACCTTGGTGATCAGGCCAGCGCGGCTGATGCCAAGCTCCTTGGCCAATTTGGACTTATTCCAGTTATAACGCTCCAAGCCCTCGAGGATCATCTGTTTTTCAAGTTCTTCTAGGGAGTCCTTGAGGTTGCCATTGACGCGAAGGCCTGGGAACTGTTTGACGTTTTCCTTGATGCGGGGCGACAGGAAGTCCGGTGTCAATGATTCCTGATCTCCCGCCAGAACACTGAGGCGCTCAATTTCATTTTCCAGTTCACGCACGTTGCCAGGCCAATCGTGATCCATCAATTTCTCCATGCAGCTGGCAGAGATTTTCTTGATGGGGCGTCCGGTAGCTTTGGCCGATTTTTCCAGGAAGTGCTGCACCAATACAGGAATATCATCCTTGCGGTCTCGCAGTGGGGGAACTTGGATATTGATAACGTTTAAGCGGTAGTAGAGATCTTCCCGGAATTCTCCGGTCTTTACCATTTCCGTTAAATTACGGTTGGTGGCAGCGAGAACCCGCACGTTACCGCGTTTGACTTCGGTGCTACCCACTGGGGTGAACGTGCCCTCCTGCAGGACCCTGAGGAGCTTGACCTGCATGGGGGGAGAAGTGTCACCGATTTCGTCCAGAAATAACGTGCCGCCGTCGGCCGCTTCAAATAGGCCTTTTTTATCTTTGATGGCGCCGGTGAACGACCCTTTGACATGGCCAAAGAGTTCCGATTCCAGGAGGTTTTCGTTAAACGCCCCGCAGTTTACCACAAGAAACTTTTTGGATTTGCGTTTGGAATTGTAGTGCAGAGCGCGGGCAATCAACTCTTTACCCGTTCCGTTTTCCCCTTGGATTAAAACAGTGGTGCCGGAGTCACAGACACGCTCAAGCAGACTATACAACTCCTGCATGGGCCCTGATTTACCGATCATGCGGTCAAAACCATAACGTTGGCCCAGCTCTTTGGATAGTTCATTGACCCGTGAGACCTGATCATCGAGGGTTTTATGCATAACCAGAATTTCGTCAACCACAAGGTTTACCAGTTCCGTCAGGTATTGCAGATCCTTTTCGGAGAGGACGGGAAGTTCATTGATCTTGGCAATTAGATCCGGGCGACTGGGAAAGTCCCGCTCCAGATAGTTCCGTACCAGTGCCTTTTGTTCTTCGGCGGTATTGGACACCAGAAAGCCGTCGCCAAAGACGGTGCCCATGAACTCGTCGTTCACATGAATTGGAACAGAAATGACCGACATACCTTCATGGCTGCGGGAAACCCGCGCCTTTTTTTCGCTCATGGATTCCACGGTGGTTTTTCGGGCGGTACCAACCCGTTTAGCAAAACCCCGGTCATCCGCCACTATGGTCTGGCAGATTGGATTCAGCGGATTAAAGAACTTTCCTTCCGGAACACCGCGGAGAAATCCCTTTTTGTCGGTGAAATTGATCTGAACTTTCCACCATTTGCCAATAATCTCTTTGAGCTTTTTGATGACAAGCATCTTGTCGAACTCTTCCCACCGGACAACTTCCTCGCTCATGCGCAGTCTCCTTATGCAGGTCAACGGCGACCCATCGTCAATGACGGCACCGTTTCGGACTCACGCAGCATTATCGGTAGGGATGCCAAAAAACTTTACAGGAATTTATTCAAATGATCCCGGTGACTTGGTGGATCAGGCGGCCAAATCCTGGCCACCATGGCAATGCTGTGGTCAACCCACGTGGTTTTCTTTGACAGATCCAGGATTGGAAAAGATGAAACGTTGCGCAGGGATGGCGTCCTTCTTGGGATTGCTGAATTCAAAGAGGGTAAAATTCCCGTTATCGTACTCAATTTTGACATGCCGAATGTATTTCTGACTTTCAGAAACCTGCACGGCTATGCCCTTAATATCGGTCTTTTTTCCTTTTTTTGGCACCAGATCAAAGGTGGTGATGCCTTTTTCCGAGGCGACATTCCGGGGTTCGTAGGTGCTGAGCAGATTGCGGGTGTCGAGGACCAGGCTCACCACATCATCCAGCTCGGAAGCCAACCCTGATTTCTTGCCGTAGTGTGTGACCGTGTTTTCCCTGTGCTTGAAAAACGATAATTTTGTACCGTCGTAAAAATACTCTTCATTGCCAGATTTAAGGTCCTGGAAAGCCCAGTAGAACTTGCCCGGTTTGGCAAAAGCAGCCATGCCCTTTCGGGATGTGGTTTTGTTTCGCAACTTGCGATAGCTGGTTTGCGAGAACTGAACTGTGAGATTCTCCAGACTGGTGAAAATTTTTCCGTGCTTTTTGGAAAGGTCATCACCTGCCTGTGCTTGCGCCAGGGTCGATGCGGTGGCAGGCAGCATGAGGCTCCCGATCAACAGAGCCAAAAGGATTATCGGTTTTGCATGATGCAATGGCATTGGGTTTTCTCCGAGAGTTTAGTCATATGCGTCAGCTCTTAATATACTCCCAAAGCCCACGCAGGGCCAGCTCCGATACTTTGATGCGAAAATCCTGGCGAGACAGGCCAGCCAGCAGGTGTCGCTGGGTACGGGTACCCTGAGGGCCATGCAGTCCGATCCAGACGGTCCCGATCGGCTTGCCAGGTGTTGCCCCGTCAGGGCCTGCGATACCAGTGACTGACACAGCATAATCAACCTGAAAAAGGGACGTGGCGTGCACGGCCATTGTGCGGGCTGTGACCTCCGAAACGGCGCCGTCCACAGCCAATATGCTGGAGTCTACATTTAAAATCTTCTCTTTTGCGGCGTTGGCATAGGTGCAGATTCCCCCTTTAAAGAATAGAGAGCTGCCCGGCAATTCTGTCAGCAGGACGGAGATCAATCCCCCAGTGCAACTCTCGGCGGTGGCCACGGATCGATGGGATCTTTTCAAGGTATGGTGGATATCCTGTAGCAGGGGCAAAAAAGTAGGGGTTGGTAGATCTAACAAAACTTTAACTCCTCATTGTTTCGCTCATCTTCATTTTCCCTTAATATATTAACATTAATGTCGATAATGAAAATGGCTGAACAAAACAAGATTATCCGTAGCAGTGGGAGATTTTATGAATACCGCTTGGCAAAGAGAATATCCCCAGGGCATCCCCACCGATATTCATATCCCCAAAGATCAGACTCTGGCGTCACTGTTGGAATCCACCTGTAAAGAGTTTGGCGACAAAACGGCCCTATCCTGCATGGGAACTGACTTCTCATTTCGGGAATTTGAGGATATGGCTTCAGCCTTCGGCAGTTACCTCCAGCGGGTGGCGGGCCTTGCCAAGGGGGATCGGCTGGCCATCATGTTACCCAATATTCCACAGTTTCCCATAGCCCTGTTTGCAGCTTTTAAGATCGGAGTTGTCTGCGTCAATACCAATCCGCTGTATACACCTCGCGAGATGAAACATCAATTTGCGGATAGTGAGGCAGATGCGATCATTATTCTCGATATATTCCTGGGTAAACTACAGGAAATCATCGGTGAGACCAAAATCAAAACTGTGATTGTGGCCAGCATCGGGGACTATTTGTCTCCGTTCAAACGAACCTTGATTAATCTGGTCCTGCGGGTCAAGGGTATGGTGCCCAAACACAGCCTCGATGTTATCCCTTTCAAGTCCGCCCTGCGGGAGGGGCGATCCTACCGCTATGACAGGCCGGCGATCTCCACCCAGGATACCGCTGTGTTGCAGTATACCGGAGGAACCACCGGTATCTCCAAGGGGGCCATGCTGACCCAGAGAAACCTGTTAGCCAACATCTATCAGATTCAGGCTTGGGCCGGACCCTTTATGGAGCGGGGTAAAGAGGTGGTTCTCACGGCTTTGCCGATCTACCATGTATTTGCTCTGTCGGTGAACTTTTTAGCGTTTCTCACCATGGGGGATCAGATGATTTTGGTCCCTAAGCCCATACCCATAAAAAATACGGTTAAACTTTTCAAAAAGTATCGGATCACCGTGATGACTGGCGTGAACAGTCTGTTCAATACCCTGAATCATGATGGACATTTTCAGGCCCTGCGACCCCGTGACCTTAAAATCGTGATTGCCGGTGGTATGGCTCTGCAGGCTTCAGTCGCGGAGGAGTTTTTTAAAATAACCGGCACCAAGGTTATCGAAGGCTTTGGTTTAACGGAAGCATCACCCGTAACTCATTGCAACCCCGTAGGAACGGATACCCCTCCCGGTTCCATTGGTCTGCCTCTGCCGTCCACATTGGCGAAAATTGTGGATGATAATGGCCAAGAAGTGCCCGAAGGTGAAGTGGGAGAACTGATTGTGCAAGGTCCGCAGGTGATGGCGGGATATTGGAAGCGCGATGACGAAACAGGAAAGACCATCCGGGATGGTTGGTTGTGGACAGGCGATATCGCTCGCCGGGACTCGCGTGGCTATTTTTTCATTGTGGATCGCAAGAAGGACATGGTCATTGTTTCCGGTTTCAATGTGTATCCCACCGAAGTGGAGGAGATTCTGGTTAGCCATCCGAAAGTCATGGAAGCCGCGGTGATTGGAGTGCCGGATGAAAAGAGCGGTGAAGCGGTCAAAGCTTTTATTGTCGCCAAAGATCCCTCATTGACAGAAGCGGAACTTAAGGACTTCTGTCATACCCAGCTGACCGCTTATAAGCGACCCAAGCATTTTGTGTTTGTGGAGTCCTTGCCCAAAACCAATGTGGGCAAGATATTGCGACGGGAGTTGCGGGCAGTTTGATTCGATTCACCACTATTGGATTTCGATTTTCAGTCGTTGTTCGGAACCGCCGCGCAAGAATTGCACATCAGCTTCGGTGGCTTTTTTCAAATTTTGCAGCATGCGGATCGCCACGCCGGCATCTGTGATGGGTTGGCCATTGATATGCGTGATGACATCGCCATTTTGAAATCCGGCAATCTGGTAGATACTTCCCTGATCAATGTCCCATAATGCAAATCCCACCAACTTGCCATCCTTCAGATAGGGCTGGGTGGCTGCCTGCATCAAGACTTTGTTGAGATTGGAACCAACAAGGTGTTCTTTGATGGAGGAAGCAACTTTCAGGGTTCCCCCTTGTTTTTCGATCCCCTCGGTGGACGGCAGAACTTCGGATGCTACAACTGGCAAATCGGAAACGCGGTGCGCGTCCTGGATATTGTTGGGGATATCGGCTCCCACCATGATTTTATAGCGATGATCACCCTGTTTCATCACGATGTACTGGCGGGTCACCTCTGCCAAAGTGGTCTGAGGGGTGATGCGATCACCTATTTTGACGGCTGTGACCCGTTCATTGGTGCGGTTTTTAATCAGGGCAACGCCCTTGGTGTTGGTACTGGTGGCGATCACGCCCAAAACCAGATAATCGCCACTGATGTTGCCACCCAAAGCGTTTGCCGGCGGTGGTAAAAGGAGCAGAAGGAGCCCTATAATTTTCCGGTACCGGTTCATGACTTTCCCCCCAAAAAACAGCACATCTTGGCCATTGAGGAGCAAAGGTTATGCCTGTGCCGGAAGGTATCTGTAGTTTGTTGAAAATAAAGGTTTATTTAGGGATATTTAAAAATTAAACGCGTCGCTTTTTTGGGCAGATGACTAAGAATCTGACACCGGGCCACAGGGTAAAGAATGATCCTGCTATACTATAAACATCTCCCATTCTTTGAACACATTCTGCGATGGGTCCCACACATGATGACATTCGAGCTTTTATGGGTGCTTCTGCGAGGGGTTTTGATGACCGTGCCCCTGGCGATGATGTTGATGCCGGCGTCAGCTGCAGCCATGGTTTGGAAGTTGGGAGCCCACTCGGGTTTGATGCAGCAACCCACCAGTAGCTATTACCATGCGGTTTATGGGGGCGCGCTCGAGGCGGGCAACCAAAAGGAATCTTTTCTCATACGACTGGGATATTTGGAGCGACCGCGATTTGAGTTAAATGGGTTTCGCGATCAGGAATTTTTTTCCTATGTGATGGTGGGAACTCGGGTCCTCCAGCGCAAATCCCATAATCTTTTGGCCCATGTTGGGGTTGGGCGAGCGCAGGGCGTCCTGGCAGAAACCGCTGAAGGGGGAGAGGATCGTCATTTCGGCATGACTACTCTGGCAGTGTCGATGGAATATGCTTTAAGACTGGGAGGATTTGAATGGGGGCTCGGGCACCAGATGCTCCTGGGCAATAAGTCAGCCTATCAATCCCGCAGTCAGGTTGTTTGGCCCTATAGTTTTTTTCTTATGAAATTAGGATGGACCGTCTAGATGACATGCGGTCGGACATGGGTAACATGGCTGCTGACTGCGCTAGCTTTGGTATGGACCATTGCTCCTGTGGTCGCGGCACCCCGCGATGTAACCTACAGTGCCCAGTATTTGGCATTTGCCCCTAACGCCGGTGGGCAGCGGGTTTTTGCTTTGCGACAGGCAACGGATCAAAGGGAAATCGGGGTGTTCATGAACGAAGATCTCTTGTCCGGTAACATGCCAATCATGGGTGCTTTGTACGATTGGCGATTCCCCATCTGTGATCAAAGATGTTGGCTGCAATCCTATATCCAGGGGGGATTGGGGCTTTCTACGGCCGGTCCGCTGATGGAACTAACCTGGGGCGTCAATCTCTTGTGGACGGTGCGGTTGGATGTGACCACGCACGCTTTTATCACCACAAACCGTTTGGTCTTATGGAGTGTCCCGCTATGGGTCGGTTTGTCAGTCAAATTATAGTTGTGTTGGGATTCGGCTTTGTCAGTCACTATGCTGCCGCATACCCAACTCCCGTTGATTTTAGCGGCAAGCTGCTGCGCTGGCAGATCACTGCGGCAAATCCTCAGGTTACTTACGCCGTTGCGGCAGATGAAGAGGCTTATATTACGGAGTTTGGGCCATTGGTGGATCTTGCCGCAGCCAAGTGGTCGGATGTCAATACCAGTCTTCTAAGATTAAGTCCCGCCGGTCCGGATGAGACTCCGCAAATCACTCTGACTTTCAAGTCTCAGATTGACGGTGGGGGTGTTGCGGCGGGGTATTCCTGGTTTGATGCTATGGATCCCGTTACGGGACCTGAACACTGTTCCATCGAGGTCCTGGTATGGTCAGATATGGGAGAGTGGGACCTCAGCAAAACCATCCTGCATGAATTAGGGCATTGTTTAGGTCTAGGGCACTCATTGGTGGCTGAATCAATTATGAGTTACGATCTTGAGGAAAATACCTTCGATCTTGATATCGATGACCGGGCTGCCCTTACACTGCTTTATCCGGCTGATGGCAGTCAGCCCAAAATGCCCCCGGGCTGTGCCGTCCATGCGGCGCGGCCGACAGCTCCCGGGGTGCTGGGACTCTTGCTGCTGCTCCCTCTACTGTTCCCTCTAGGTTTCTCAGTTATGCGGTGTCATCACTGAACGCAGCGATTTTTGCCGTCATCCTGAACGGAGTGAAGGATCTGTCAATGAGTGACACTCTTCACTGCGTTCAGAATGACGTTCCTGAATGGATACTTATTAACGTAACAACTGCAAGACCAATTCCGGCTCGCTGTTGGCGTGCATCAAAACTGACGCGCTGGCGGCGCTCAGAATCTTGGACTGGGCAAATTTAGTGGATTCCGCTGCAAAATCCACATCCCGAATCCGGCTGTTGGCGGCACTCAGGTTTTCGTTAGAAATATCGATGTTCTGAATGGTGCTATTCAAACGGGATTGCACCGAACCAAGTGTTGCTCGGTATTCCGAGATAGCGTTGAGCGCGGTGTCCAGACGGTTGAAAAGGTCATTGGTACCGTTGGGGCCAAGTTCTTCGGCACCACCATCTGAATCACCGGGGATGATGGCCAATTCCCCTTCCGTAACATTGGAAATGGATTCCGCCAACTTTTCCAGGTCGGAAAGGTTGATGGTCAGCGCATCCGGATCGTTTTCCGGATCGATATCTGGTGCATTACCGTCCTTGTCGTTGGCGCGGTTTGAGGCACCGACGAATATCCGCATCGGACGCTGATCAGACGCCTGCAGCACTTTAGAACCGTTAAACTCTGTGGAGTCGATGATCCGGCGGACCTCCTGGTTCAACTGCTGAAATTCCTTGTCAAGAAAGCCCCTCTCCCGGTTACCGATCGTATCCGAAGCAGCCTGGGCACCCAGCTCTCGCATCCGCACGATGATGTTGGTCACCTCATTCAATCCACCCTCGGCCACCTGGATATAGCTGATACCATCGCTGGCGTTCCGTTTGGCAACCCCCAAACTGGCGATGCGTGCCCGCAAACTTTCCGATACCGCCAATCCTGCGGCATCGTCGGCGGATTTATTGATCCGCTGACCGGACGACAAGCGTTCGAGCGAGTTGCTGACGTCCTTTTTGTTGTCGGATAACCTTCGTTGTGCAACGAGAGATTCCAGGTTGGTTTTGACCCTGATACCCATGACTTACCTCCTTGTGTTAAGACGGTAAAACCCTTTTACCGTCACGAGTCTGACGAACTTGTGACCAGGCCCTAGCTTCAACGATCTCAGCCTTATGAGCGCAGCAGCTGCAGAGCCATGTCCGGGATCGCATTGGCCTGAGCCAGCACCGAAGTGGAAGATGCTGACATCACGCGGGCTTGCGCCAGACGTGAGGTTTCAGCGGCAAAGTCCACATCCTTGATGCGGCTGCGTGCGGTTTCCATGTTTTCCACCTGAATACCCAGGTTATTGAGCGAGGAGTTCAGGCGGCTTTGTACCGAACCCAACGTGGCACGTTCACTGGCAATGCGGGTGATGGCGGTATCGATATTGGTCAGTTTGGATGCAATTTCATCGCGGGTGGGGCCTGACTCTCCGAATGTGCTGGGACCGATCTCCGCTTCTTTTCCCAGACCTAAATCTTCGGCGCTGAACTTGAGGCCTTCCAAATTGATGGCGATGGTGTCCCGATTTTCTTCCGGCGCACTTCCATTGGTACCGACTTGGATCACAAACTGCGAAACATCTCCCGATTCAAACAGCTTGAGATTGTTGAACTCCGTGGTTTTGCCAATCCGATCGATCTCATCCACCAGCTGTGTATACTCGCGGTTCAGGTAGCCGCGCTCCTGATCACCAATGGTGTCCGAGGCGGATTGAACGGTTAGTTCACGCAGACGAATGAGGATGTTGCTCATCTCGTTCATGGAGCCTTCCGCAATTTGAACCATCGATACGGCATCGTTGGCGTTGCGTCGGGCGGTGTTCAAGCCTCGCACTTTGGCGCGGATGCTTTCGGAAACCGCCAAACCCGCCGCGTCATCTGCGGATTTGTTGATACGGTAGCCGGAAGCCAGACGCTCCATGCTGGTGTCGAGGTTTTCCTTGTTTTCGGAAAGGTAACGTTGTGAGATCTGACTGGACGTGTTGGTGCGAATGCGAAGACCCATAAAATCCTCCTTGATGGCTTGCGTTTCCCGAACCCTGGGAAACAAGTCGCAACATGCGGCTTGCAAGGAGGCTTTTCGTTTTTTTTGTGAAAAACTTAAGTTCTTTTATAAAAAACTTAAAATAAAATTAAAAAATATAACAAAATCAATGATTAATAAAATTTATAAATATGACTCTCGCTTTGAACCCGGGAGGATCAGTTCCGCAAAGGTCTTGAGAGAATGGGGTGGAAAGGCTAGAAAATGAGGGGTTTTGACGGGTTTTACCTGCATATCCTTATAGACAGAACCGATACGGTTCCAACACCATGGACTTCTGATCCCCTGCATTCCTCGTTCCATAGGGAGGCACAGGAGCTTATGACGAGGATCAAAAATTGAGATGATTCAATGAACTTTCAGCTTTCATCGGTTTTAAACGATCCTTTGTTCCGTCAGATTGAACAAAGTTGGTTGGGGGTGCGCCCTCAATCGGGGGATCAGCCGATACAGATTTTAGTTGGGGTGTCAGGTGGCGCAGATTCCATGGCCCTTCTGGTCCTGTTGGCAGCGTTGATGAATTCTGGCAGGGAACACGGTGTCGCTCTGCAGTCCTGCCATGTGAATTATGGGTTGCGGGGCAGTGCTTCCGCAGAAGACGAAGCCTTTGTTCGCCATTGGTGCTCTCAGCTGGGTGTGCCTTTAAAAGTGCTTTCCCTAACACCGGAGGACGTTCAAGGGCGCCAGGGGCAAAGCCTCCAGGAATGGGCCCGGGATAAACGACGGGACTTCTTTCAGTTGCTTATGGACGGGCGTCGAGGACTGGTGGCCCTGGCTCACCATCGGGACGACCTGGTGGAAAATATCCTGTTTCGCATGCTGCGGGGCTTTGCCATGCAGCACTGGGATGGAATGGATGAAACAGGCTCCGGCATCTGGCGGCCTTTTTTGGAAGTTACCAAACGGGACATTCTTGACTTCCTCAGTCGGCAAAATCTACCCCATCGGCATGATGAGTCCAATGATAAGATGATCTATAGCCGTAATCAGATTCGGCTGCAGGTCTTGCCAGCCATGGAACAGGTGGTGCCGGATGCTCGGGAAAAAGTCCATCAGATGGCGCACGATGTCGCGGACCTGGTGGACTATTGTGAAGGAGTGATCGCCAAAGATCCGACCGCATGGCGAGCCGACGGGATTGCTCTCGCGGTATCCTGGTTACGGAATGTACCGCTGGTTGTGGCCGGCACGGCCCTGAATCGGCTCTTTCACCGGACGCTCAGTACGGCAGCGGTTGCGCGCCGTAGATGGTACGAGATGATCTGGCAACAATGCCGCGACTGCAAGGAACCCGCCTCTCTGCGGTGGGAAACCATGATCACGGACCAGGTTCGGGTTTGTATACAGGGGGGGTGGGTTTTTTTAAGTCCAGTTAGGCGGACGGAAAGAGCCCCCCTGCAATATCAGTGTGTTTGGAGTGATATTAACCTGGTGATCGGCGCGCCTCCTCACGGTGTCATGGATTGGCAGCAGCCGGATGGCCGGACTATCAGGGCTCAAAATCTTGAAAATGCGCCGGTGTGCCTATTTTTTGATCGAAAGAACGGGCAAGGGTGAATGCCGGACGGAGTAAGTAAAGGTTGGAACCGCCCGCGGACACAGGTGATATGACGTTAAAATATTTCAATAATCCAGTGTGCTTCGGGCTTTTAAATTAGCCGCAACACAGTTAATTTGTATCAAGACCCCCCCAGGACGATAAGAAAGGGCCTGTTATGAACAAAACGAAGAAGCCGAATCAACAGCTCAAGATTACCTTGCTGTTTGCTGGTTTATTCATGTTGTTTCTGATGTTCAACATGATGTCAGGGCGTAAAGGTGAAGAAACAGTCCTGAAATTCTCGGAGTTCATGGCGGCGGTTCAGCTTCCGGAATCCGACTTGAATCGCATTAAGGAAGTGACTTTCAAAGAAAACATCATCAGCGGTGTGCGGGGTGATGGCAGCAGCGTTGTTGTCTATGGTCCCCACGATGCGGATCTGCGAAAAGAAATGCTCTCCCGCAATATTCAGGTCAACTACGAACGCCCCGAAGAGGGCAGCATGTGGAAGAGCCTGTTGGTGAATTCACTGCCGATGCTGCTCCTGCTCTTTTTGTTTTTCTTTTTTATGCGTCAGCTGCAGGTTGGGGGTGGCAAAGCCATGTCCTTTGGCAAGAGTCGCGCCAAACTTCTCAATGAAAATCAAACCAAGATCACTTTCAATGATGTGGCGGGAGTCGATGAGGCCAAGCAGGAGTTGGAGGAGATCGTTGACTTTTTGAAAGACCCGAAAAAGTTTACACGATTGGGTGGGCGTATCCCCAAAGGCGTGTTGCTGGTGGGCCCCCCGGGAACTGGTAAGACCATTTTGGCTAAAGCAATTGCTGGTGAAGCTGGCGTGCCATTTTTCAGTATTTCCGGTTCGGACTTCGTTGAAATGTTCGTCGGGGTCGGTGCCAGCCGGGTGCGGGATCTGTTTGAGCAGGCGAAAAAACATGCTCCCTGTATTATTTTTATCGACGAGATTGATGCTGTCGGTCGGCAGCGGGGTGCCGGTTTGGGCGGTGGTCACGACGAACGTGAGCAGACCCTGAACCAGCTGCTGGTGGAGATGGATGGTTTTGAAACCAATGAGGGCGTG
>JAKQGS010000424.1 GCA_029556045.1 Pseudomonadota bacterium
CTTAGTCATCTGTAACCCCTTGATTTGGCGATCTAGGGTTACAAGTTTATGAGTCAACGAGGCTCCCACTCAATTCTTTCTTACCCGTTTCGGTTACCTTTAATTTGAGTCAACTCGCGTCAACTAGAAATCCACTGTCAAAAAACATGACACTTCCTGCAAAAGGTGGTGCCATCGCCACCCTTGCCACACCACGGATATCTGATAACACACCGATTTTTCATGCCTTCCAATGATTGATCCACTGGAACACCCTTTGCAGCCAAGGGGTACCCGGCCCTTTCTGCGCTCACTTTGAACTTTTGGCTGGGAGCGACTGGAAACTGGAATTCATCTTGAGTGGAAGTGGAGTGAAACGTGGGAGCACCTATGAAAAAGCATCGTCAGTTCGCAAAACAATTGCTCTATGCCATGACCTTTGGCCTTATGGCAGCAGAACCCCTCCTGGCGCAAAAGGCTCTGTCCCCCATTCTGCCATTGCCAGTTGCCAACCACGGTGTCAGCCGGGCCGGCGATGAAATCCTGCGCGATCCCGGATTGAAACAGTCTCAGCTATCGGACGATATGTCGGCAGAACAAACGCTGCAGGACATCAATAATCTCAAAGACGAACTCAAACACACCAAAGGGCCTCGCCGCCTGGAAATCCTCGAGGAACTTTACGGCACACAAGCGGTCTATGCTAATTACCTGGAAGACGTCATCGGCGGCAAATTCGAGAGTACCCTGCAGGGTGCCCCCGCCCAAAAACGCCTTGAGTCAACCCGCCAGGAGTTAATCCGCCATGGTTCAGCCGTGGCGAAAGAACACAAGAATAAAAAAGTCAAATCCCGCGCCATGTATCATGTCCTGACCACCCAGTATGTGATGGGTTCCAATCGGACCACCGCACTGAAGAATCTGCAAACGCTGAGCAATAAATTGGACGGCAGATTGGCAGCCAAAGTCCGCTATTTGAGCGCGATGCATCAGATCAAATATGGCGACCGCAAAAAAGGACAGCATGAGCTAGCCAAAATTTACGGCTCATTGCCCAGGGACGCCAAGGCGTCAGCTAGTCTGACGCTGGCACAATCCTTTGCCGGTTTAAACGGTAACGGTCGCAAGGTGGCTGCCACGGATAAACGCTACCGCAGTTTCCTCAATGCCGGGGTGCAGGCTGCCGCTCAAAAATCCGATGACGCCCGGGAATCCGTCCTGGCCCAGGGTATAACCATCTGGAACGCCGCCGAAGGTCGCAGCATCGACTGGGCCAAAGCCCCATTTTCCATGAAACCGTTTGAGAACAATGCCGGTCGATATGCGGTATTGGAGCGTGTAGCTCTCCAGCATCACCGCAAGGGAGATACGGTTTCTGCATTGAAGAACTATGTACGGATTGCCCGTTTTATGGAAGGCCACTCTGCTGCAGCTGCCATCGATCAACGGATTGTGGATCTGCAGTACCAGGAATTCAAGAAGACCAAAAACGTCAAACCTTATGAATCAACCCTCGTCAGCATGGAGCAGAAATATCGCGACCATAGCGCCCTGGGAACACAAAACACCAAACAGGCCCAGTTGGCACACCAAAGTTTTGCCAAACAATACCGTAATCTCGTCTTCACGATGCTACAGTCGGCCCGTCGCAAGAATTCACCATCCAAATTCCGCAACGATGCCATCGCGGTCGCCAATCGCTATGAGGGACGCCTGCAGGATGAAAATGAGCGGGCTGACGTCAAAGCGTCGATTGCAGAACTACATGCCCTGGAAAGACGTCATGGTGAAGCGGTCGCCATCTATATGGATCTGGTGTTGAATGCCAAGAATGGCAAAACAGCGCAATATCTCAAGTCCGCCATTGCATCGCAGCGGGTTCTTGCCAACTGGCCGGAAGAAGCCCCATGGAATGCTTTGCCCAAGGGGCGTGGCGAAAGCCGTACCGCGCTGCGTGAGATGTACACTCAATGGCATAGCATGAACGGAAATAAGATCGACTGGCATGTAGTGGCACATATCGGGTTGCTCGGCATCAGTCTGAACCAGGCGGAAGAAGCCTTCAAACTCTGGGAAGGAGCTGTGGCCAAGGCCCCGCAGCATGCCCACGCAGCCCGCGCCTCCGGCTTCATGCTGGTAGCCTATCAAAAACAAAAAAACTGGGGAAAACTGGAATCCACCGCCCGTCTTTGCCTGCAACATGGCATTCGCCCGATGGCCGGCAGCAAGAGCCTGAACCCCATGACCTTTCTGGCTGACGCTCTCTTTTACGGCGGCAAAGAGGCCCTGTCGCAAAACCAGTATGCCGATGCCGTGAAAAAATTCGAAGAGTTCACCCAATCATTTAAGTCCGACAAACGCCGCGACGAGGGCTTGTTTGACCTGTCGTCAGCCTACCGCGGCAATCAGCAACACCCGCAATCGATTGCGACTTTGACGCGGTTGGTGCAGGAGTATCCGTCCAGCAAATTTAACCACGACGCCCTACTGCGGGGCGGCGCATGGGCACTGCCCATGGCCTATGAAGAGCAAACGATGTTCTTCTACACCCGATTTTTGAACCAGTATCGGAATGATACCCAAGCACCCATGATCCGCAGCACGATGATCTCCCTCTATCTCGGTCGCCAGCTCTATGGCAACGCCGGTCGATTGATGTTGGATCAGGGCGAAGTGAAAAACGCCAACCGCGAGCAGAAACTGCGGGCTGCCCTGGCTTATATGGATCTGGAAGAGCGCTATGGCGATCGCAGCAAAGCCCGCTCTGGCGCCAAACGTGCTCTCGCCCTGGCGGGAAATGATGCCGCCGTGAAAGCCAAGGTGTTGGCCTTTGAAGCCCGGGAGGCTCAGGCCACCAACAATGCTGCGGCACTTCCAGCCTTAGAACAACAATTAGATAAACTTGATTCCGGAGTGCCAGAAGTGGCGGAAGCCCTGGCTCATGTTCGATTCATGATGGCGGAGTCTCAAGCCACCCAAACCAAGGATGAGATCTTTAACATCGGTCTTAAAGACCCGATGGGCACCTTGGAAAAGCACTACAACATCTTCGTGCGCACAGCCAATCTGTATAAGCGTATCTGTGATAACAGTGAAGTGGCTTATTGTGCCCCGGCCATGCTACGTCTGTCACAAATCACCAGCAACAGCATCATGACCATTCAGGACCTGGCTCTACCGGAAACCCTAGACGAAAAAACTGTCAACGCCTTTAACGCCAAAAAAGAGGAATTGATCGCACTGTTGGCCCGCGAAGCCCAGGCTGCCGACATCAAAGCCTCCGAACTGGTGGTGCAAGGCCATAGCACACCGGACTGGACACAGGAAATCCTGTGGACCAGCTCGCAGGACTGGAACTTCGATCGCATCACCGGCGAAACCGGCAATGGTTACGTCCAGTGGAACGTTCGTGAGGGTAAATCCGAATCCAATGATGTTGCGGCAGAGGCAGCTGTTGAACCGGCCATGGCAGAAGAACAGGAATAAACGGGGGAACACCGATGAAAAAGCAGACCAATAGATCCATGCGTACTAAATTGTTTCTGACGGCTCTGGCACCAGTGCTGCTGGCAGGGTGCGCCACTCTGGGTGGCAGCAAAAAATCCACGCAGCCCAAGGCCGATGGTGATGCCATTGTGCACCAAAGCGGTGCTGAATCCCCCGCCATCTCCCGCCTCAATCGGGATCAGTGGGTGTCGATTCGCGATTCTGCCAAAGATCCGTATATGCGACTTTACTCCGCTCTGGGCGCCGGCGAATGGGAAACGGCCGCTATGGAAGCGCGGGCCCATCTGGCTAAAAATCCCAAGGACTATGTGGGCCTGAGTGTTCTGTCGACCGCATTGGCCATGCAGAAGAACTACAGCCTGGCTGCTTTCTACGGCAACCTGCTGGATAAGTACCATCCAGGCAACTCGGAATCGGACAATCTGCGGGGACTGGCTACCCTTTACCGCACGGGAGCCCGCATGGAAGACTTCCGCAAAGCGGAAGCCTTTTTCATCAAGTCCTTTTCTGCCGATAGCCGTCAGGTGGCTGCTGGCCTGAACCTGGGTCGCCTTTATCTTGATCTGGGACGGGCTGGTGCCGCACGGGAAATATTTGCCCAGGTTCGTACCCGTTGCAACGACTGCGTGGAATCTCTGATCGGTTTTGGCATCGCTCAATCCCGCATCCGTGATTTTGATGGAGCAAAACAAAGCTTTTTGGCGGTAATTGCCAAAGACTCAAAAAACGCCAAGGCTCTGTACCGTCTGGCTTTGATTGAGCAAAATGGCTACAATAATAATAAGGGTGCCGTGCAATACCTTGAAAAAGTCCTAGCTCTTAATTCCAACCAGGACCAGGACGTCAAACGTCGGGCTAACTTCATGTTGCGCAAGATCCAGGCGTCCGAATATGGCGGCCCGGTTGAAGCCGTGGTCCATAGCCGATCCCGTGAGCAATCCGACAAGGTCAATCCGGAAGAACTTTTGAACGCCAGCGATATTGAAGAGTGAATGTCCATGTCACAAGGGGGTATGATTCGTGACGAAAGTCGGTCTAATAACCACTGCTGCCTTCATGGCCGCAGTGGTTTCGGCATGCAAGAAACCGGTGGTGGTTTCAAACTGGGCTTATATCGTAGGGGATTCCAACGATATTGTCACGATCGGCGATGACCCGACCCAGGAAATCCCCGCCGCCCACTTAAACGCAGCTGTGGTATTGACCACCAATATCGACAGCAGCCGACGAAAGTTCTGCAGTGGGACCATGATCGCTTCCGATGCAGCTGAAGACACCTACCGCATTGTGACCTCCCGTCACTGTTTTGCCCCCTCTGACAACGAAGATCGTGAATCCGAAAACCAATTGCTGGAGGGAGCCTGTGAATCAACCAAGGCGTTCTTTGGTTTTTATCGACATGAGATCGACCAGCGGGAAATCGGCAAATGCCGGGTCGGTTCACTGCGAACGGATCTCGAAGGGGACCTGGCAGTCTTTCACCTGGAAAAGAACCCTAGCGACAAGTACCAACCGTCGACCTTTTGGAGCAATGGGCCTACACCCCTGACCGGACGTAGGGCACGCATCGTCCATTTTCCGACGGTGGATCGGGAAGTGGATGGCAACAATGACAAAGTTGTTTACGAAACGGAGGCTGGCACATTTTTACCCCTGGGACAACTTACCACCGCAAACTGCGAGATCTCCGGTACGTTTGATCCCATCGACTGGAATCTGGATACGGCTCTGGCTTTTGGGATCAAACACACCTGCGACCAGAAAAAGGGATCTTCGGGATCGTCGCTGTGGGATGCAGAAACCAATACCATCCTCGGTATCAACTGGGGTGGCATCAGTATCACCTACAATAATCCCCTCCGCACCGAAACATGGAACGTGGCAACCAACGCTGACTATGTAAATCTTTTTTTAAAGGCTGAGCATGAACCGGAAAAAGCGAAAATTCTGTCTCAAAAACCCGACCCCGGCTCCTATCAAAGCGCAGATTCCACCCAGGCCACCAAATCTAACGGCGTTAACAAACGCTTGCGGATTGGCTGCGGTACCGTCAGTGGGACCAATGCGGATGAATCCTCACGGTTTTTGACCTTCTGTCTTTTGGCTCTGCCGGTCCTTCTTCTTTATGGATTGGGAATTGTGCATGAATTCAAGCCGGTTCTGCGGCGGCAACGGCGGCGCTAAGCCCGCCGCCCCATATTTCCCTATTCATACCCCCCGCTTCCCTGTAAAATCACCACTGTATCTGTCAATCATATAGAGCCAGAATAAGGCACTACCGGGGTATCATGAATCAAAAGTTGTCCATTCAGTCGATTATCCAAAACCACATTCCCCTCTTGTTTGATGGAGCCACCGGTACAGAACTCTATAACCGTGGGATCTTTATCAACCGGTGTTTTGAAGAAGCCAACCTTTCCAATCCCAGCCTGATCAGCACCCTGCACCAGGACTATATTCGTGCTGGTGCCCAGATCATTGCAACAAACAGCTGGGGAGCAAACCAGTTCAAACTACGGGGACATAACCTGCATGACAAGGTCCACGCCATCAATAAAGCGGCTGCCCAGCTGGCGCGGGAAGCCATGGGAGACCATGGGTATGTGGCGGGATGCGTTGGCCCACTGGGAGTGCGGATTGAACCCTGGGGCCCCACATCCTTTGATGAAGCCCGTGCCGCCTTTCGCGAACAGATCGCCGCTCTGGTGGAAGGAGGTGCTGAATTGCTGTCGCTGGAGACCTTTGGGGACATCAGCGAAATTCAACAGGCGATCCTGGCGGCCAGGGACGTAAACCCCAATATTCCCGTCTTTGCCCAGGTCATGATCCAGATGGGGGGCGATCTCCCGGTGGGCACTCCTATCGAATGGGCCATTCAGAAATTGGACGAATGGGGTGTGGATGTTGTGGGTCTGAACTGCTCCGTTGGCCCCCAGCCGATGCTTTCAGCCATCGCCAAGATTAAAAATGTAACCGCGCGGCCGATTGTGCTGCAACCCAACGCCGGCATCCCCAAAAGCGTTGAGGGGCGAACGATTTACATGTGTACCCCTGAATACATGGCGGAGTTTACCAAACACTTTCTGCAAGAAGGGGTGCAATTTGTGGGAGGTTGCTGCGGCACCACTCCGGATCATATTCGCGCCATGGCTCAGGCCTTTCGTCACCAGCAAGCTCTGTCAAATCACAATCCCCGCATCACCTTTGTTCCCGTTCCTCCCGCACCGACTGCTAAAGCAGGCTCACCCAAAGAACCCGAGGAACAAGAGCGGGTGCCATTTGCAGAAAAATCCAGCTGGTCCCGCAAGATCGCTCAGGGTGAGATGGTTTATACCATCGAGCTTTTACCTCCTCCAGGTGTGATGGCGGGAACCATTCTGGAAAAATCCGCCGTGATCAAAAACGCCGGCGTGGATGCCATCAATATTCCTGATGGCCCCCGCGCCAGCGCCCGCATGAGCGCAATCATGACGGCGGTCATGATTGAACAGCAGGTCGGCATAGAAACGGTGCTCCACTATACCTGCCGCGATCGCAATCTTCTCGGGATGCAATCGGACATGTTGGGGGTCCA
>JAKQGS010000327.1 GCA_029556045.1 Pseudomonadota bacterium
CCACCACCAGGGTGATATCCGGCAGGCGGGCCCGCAGGGTGCGCAGGGCATCTTTATTGCGGAGCCCCTGACCGGAGCCGATGGGAGAGCCCCATGGCATAATGATACGGCAGCCGGCTTCTACCAGTTTTTCCGCCACGATCAGATCATCGGTGGTGTAGGGAAACACTTCAAATCCATCGGCACAGAGGATTCTAGCAGCTTCCACCGTTTGAAACGGATCCGGTTGCAGGGTGTCATCCCGTCCGATCACCTCCAATTTGATCCATGGGGTATCAAATAATTCGCGGGCCATGTGGGCGGTGGATACCGCATCGCGAACCGAATGGCAGCCCGCGGTGTTGGGTAAAATATGGCAACGCAGATCCTTGAGCAGATGCCAAAAACGGTTTTCCCGATTGAGGCTGGCGGACTCCCGCCGCAGTGACACTGTCACCACTTCGGATCCGGATGCCACAACAGCCTCCTGGAGGATGGCCGGCGAAGGATAACGGGCGGTTCCGACGAAAAGGCGACTGTTCACCGTGCGACCGCCCAATTGCCATGATGACTCGTTCATGATCAGCCTCCTGCCATGGGGGCCAGGATTTCCACATGGGCCCCGGGTGGTATTTTGGTGGATTCAAATTGACTGCGTGGAATGCAGAGGTGGTCGATGGCCACCGCCACAAAAAAATCCTGATATCCCATCGACTCCAGCAGAGACGCCACCGTGGTGTCGTGGGGGATGTCGATGCTTTGACCGTTGACAATCAGGTTCGGCATGGCGGCTCCTTGGAGTGTTCGGGGACGATACTGACGGGAATGCCATGGTGGGGCGTCGTTTCCCCCATCTGGGATAAAATGGCTTCCACCATCACCGGCGTCAGCAGATAACCGTGACGGTAAAGACCATTGGCGCGGATCAGGCGATCGCTCCGCAGGATACCAGGCAAATGATCTGGAAACGCGGGTCGTAATCCCACCATGGTTTGCAGCACCGCGGCTTCTGCAAATCCGGGATGCACGGTAAATGCAGCGGACAGGAGTTCCAGCGTGGAGCGCACGGTGATGGGGCTGGCATCTTCCCGCTCCACGGATGTGGCACCAATGAAATACCGACGATCAGGTCGTGGCACGATATAAAGCGGATATCGGGGATGCATCACCCGGATGGTGCGGCGCAGATCAACTTCCGATGCGTGAACCAGAATGGCTTCACCGCGGACGCCACGCAATTGAGGTAGATCGCTGGCAGCGCCAATACCGCGGGTGTCCACCACCCAGTCCGGTGCGGGAAGCGAAGATGACTCAGAATTGCAGAGCAGTGCGGTGAGATCGTGAATGGGCTCGTTAAAATGACATTGGACTCCGGGTGATTGCAAGAGAGTTTGACGCTGTTGCCGCAGCAGGTTTGCGACATCCAGGTGCCCTTCGGCGGGAAAGAACATCGATTGGAGAAAGCGACCTGCCAGTTCAGGCTCTTCCTGGGACAACTTTACCGACGTCCAGATCTGCATCGCTGCCGAATCAGAACGGGTCAGGATTTTTTGGCGCAGATCCTCCCACATTCCCTGATCTTGGGGATGGGATACGATCAGACTGCCGGTACGGGTTAACGTGCTTTCGCTGGCAGACAGACGCAGATATTGGGGCCACTGCTCAAGGCCGATCACTCCCCACTGATGGATGCGTGGTTCAAGTGTTTCCAGTTCACAATAGGGGGCTAACATGCCGCCCGCCACAGGGCTGGCTCCCTCCCAGACATCAGCGGCGGACCGTTCATAGAGCGTCACCCCATAACCACG